>NZ_CP077769.1:6767500-7067500 GCF_020386615.1 Chitinophaga pendula | reverse complement strand
GCATCCCGGCGTTCTTTGAGGTGCCGGAGCAACTGACCTCTGAATTCTCTTTCTGTTTTGAATACGGAGCTGGCTTTACCGGCGGGTAGTACTTTAAGGAATTCCTGTTTATAGCGGCTTCTTATATCCAGCATTTTACGATCGAAGGCCAGTTCTTTATCTACATCTCCATCTGCAGCAAGTTTCTGGGTGGTGCCGGATGCATTTTCGGGCACGGCCTGTTTGGATCTGCGGGCGGCGATCAGTTGTTCTACTTCGTGGGTATATTTATTATAGAGCGGCCAGAAGCCCTGTGCTTCTTCCGGTGTCAGGTCCAGTTGTTTAGCCAGGTATGCGACTTCCAGTTGTCTGATCTTATCCTTCATATCAAGATCGGCTTGTTGTGCCCGTATGCTTACGGGTAAACAGGTCAACAGGGCCAGTAAAATGATACTTATTGTGTTGAAATGCTTCATGATCGCTAATTATGAGGTGCATCGGCTGACTGGCTGCTATTGTCTATGAACTGGTCGAGGTCTTCGCTGTTCAGGTTATTATCCTGTGCATCTAATGGCAGGGCTTCTACCTGAGAGACGGTATTAAAAATAGCGTCTCTGTCGAACACATCGGCATGAGATTGCAGATAGTCAACGATCTCCTGATCGCTGATATTTGCCAAGTGAGCGTCCAGGTTATTCCCGTTGCTTTCGCGCAATACGAACAGGGAGCTCACGGCGATTACAGCGCAAATACTTGCTGCTGCGGTCATCAATTTCAGATAAGGTTTTTTTCGGCGTATAGGTATTACCGTTGCTCCTTTTGCGGCTGGAGCCTGGTTAACGTTGGGTAATACCGGTTGTAATGTCTCAAAGTACCCCTCTGGCAATGAATGCGGTGTATGCCGGGGTAATGCGGCTACTGTGGGAGAGATGGTGCGGAGTTCGTCTCCAACAGAGATATTGTCATCATTATGTATCAACTCCAGCATGCGGCCGGGGAATTGATCAAAATAACCGGGAGGCACCTGATAAGCGGGCTGCCGAGCAGGCCAGTTGGCTCCGGCTGACAGTGCGTTCAATTCGTCTACAATGTCTTTCCCCTTATTCATAAGATATCAATATTGCACTTTAGACAATGATCCCGGATGATGGTTTAAATGACTATAACTGAAAAATACAGTCTATGGGTGGTACTTACCAAGTCCGGTTTAATATTTTAACCATTTTTTATATACTCTTCTATCTTTTTTACAGCGTGGTGGTAGGATGCTTTGAGTGCTCCTTCGGAGGTATCCAGCACCCGGCTCATTTCTTCATAAGGCATTTCGTCGTAATACCTGAGATTGAAAACGACACGCTGTTTTTCGGGCAGGCTGAGAATGGCTTTTTGTAATTTCCATTCCAATTTGTTTGCATCAAATTGTGTATCTGCCTTTAACTTATTACTAAGACCGCTTTCGATATCGGATAAGGAAATGGCGGCTTTCCTTTTCTGTTGTTCCAGGAAGCTGAGGCATTCGTTAGTAGCGATCTTATACAACCAGGTGTATAGCTGGGCATCTTCGCGGAATCCTTCCAGATTTTTCCAGACTTTTATAAATACATTCTGCAACACATCATTCGCATCCTCGTGATCGACCACCAGACGGCGAACGTGCCAGTACAACCGCTCCTGGTATTTCCGGATAATGTTGGTGAATCCTTGTTCCCTGGTGGCTGGTTGCCGGTAAAGTGCCAGTAATTCCTTGTCGTCCTGATTAACGGCCATAGGTTAAATGGTTAAATTCCGGACAAAGGGGAGATCTGTCGAACATCACCAATCTGTACAACGCCTGACAATACTTCCGGTCAAACCAGCGATCCGATGTTTTGCCAAATAATGACATTGTCAGCCCCAAGCGTTTATCATTGAAAGTTAAATAGAAAACAGCTTTCATATATGAGATCGTTTTGGGAGTAAAAGGTTTAAAATCCACTCCAAAAAAGAGAAAAATGGCTTAAAAGGGGGTCTAATGGGGTAATAATAGTCATTCTATAGCTGTTTATAATGTGCCCGTACCTCGATCACTTTACCGGCTGTATTCAATACCATCATTTCTGCGCTAAGGCGGTTGCCTACGCTTTTGTAATACAATACTATGCCATCTATTCCTTCCAATATGTGATACAATTCGAAATGGAGGTCCGGATATACTTCCAGTGCTTTACTAAAATATTTACGTAGCTCCTCCTTTCCGCGGATAGCGCCGCTGGGTTCATTATTCAGTTTGCGGATGAAAGGGGAGTAAAATACTACGGCTTCATCATAATGGGCCATGATAGCTTCCAGGTCATGATTATTCCAGGCGGCTACCCAATCTTGTGCAAAATGTTCCATAATATAACAATTTTGATAAAAGTAGGTGGACGGAGTGGGAGATCGTTGGCTGAAATGTTCAATCTGCTATGGATGGTCAGGCGCGCCATTGTTGCGGGGAGACGCCGTAGGCTGCCCGGAAGGCGTGGTAGAAGTGGCTGATATCCTGAAAACCGGCGCTGAAGGCGATATCGCGTATAGGCCGGGAGGTTGTTCGCAACTGGAAGCCGGTTATTTCAAGTCTTTTCTGCCACAGGTATTGCATGGGGGTGGTATGATAGACCTGGCGGAAATATCGTCTCAGGGTGGCTTTGCTGGTATGGCATTTCAGGGCGATTTCGTCGAGTAACCGTAAATGTGGCAGGTCGTCACAAAAGGTGTTGATGGCGGCTGTCACTGGCGGGCCGACGACCTGCCGCAGCATGTTGAGTATGGCGGGCCATTGCGGGCGGGCGGCCAGCAGGCGGATCGCGGCGGCTGTCGTTTCTGTGCGGGATAGCGCTGGCTCTTCCAGGAAACGGCGCCGTAGTTGTTCTCCCCAGGCGCCTGTGGGGTCGCAACCTGGCAGGTGAATGGTGGTACGTGGTAAGTGCAGCGGGCAATGTTCGGTGATAATACCTGCTAATAAGTCCTCCGTCAGGAGGATATTAATGCTTTCGAAGGCCGCTTCTTCCCATAGGATCTCTGAACATAACAAGGTACCTGCCGGGATGACGAAACAATCGCCTGCCTGTACTGCATATACGGTTGTGCCCTCATACATACGTTTGCGTCCTTTGAGTACCAGGTTGAACATGGCCTGCGGTATGTATAGTTCATGTACTTTGGGGCGGTGGTACCGGGTATAGGCAGCCCAGCACTGTCCCTCGTCATAGTGGCTGTATTGCAGGCAATCGTCTGCAAATCGCAGGTTCTTGTATGTAGTATACATATAAAGGTGACAGGCAGGATAACTATTTAGAACTTGCCGAACGGCAGTTTGGTATCGTGATAATACAGGAAGGTCCAGTCTTCATTTTTGCCTCTTTCCATAAATTCCTGTCTTAGCTCCATGCTACGTTTGCCATCGTAGTCATATTTGGCGACGAAGCGGCTTTTCATTTGTGATATCTGTGGTGCCACATCACCACCGAAGAACACTTTATCTTCTCCGTCATCTACGAGGAATACCTGGTGGTATGGGCAGTGACCGCCGGTGAGTTCGTAATGTATATAGCCATCGATAGTACCGTTGCCGTCGATGAATACGACATTATCCCGCTGGCGGAGCAGGGAGATATCTTCTGCGTGATAGGATTTACCATCCATTTCGATGGCGTAGGCCATCTCCTGTGCATTTACATAGTAGGTGGCCTGCGGAAAGGTCAGTGAGCGTTGTCCGGACACGGGGTCTACGGCAGATACGCCACCGGAGTGGTCTTTATGCAGATGGCTCATCAGCACTTTGGTGATCTCCATTGGGTTTACGCCATGGTCGATCAGGTGTTGATGCAATTGTAAAACGCCGTCCGGGTTACGGAAACCGAGGCCGGTGTCGAAGAGGATATAATCACGGTCTGTGATGACGAGGAAAGGTTGTATTTCTACCAGCAATGAACCATGGTTACGCTGGGTCATGCTATCCTTTTTTTCATCGAAGGGAATGAACTGTTTGGTCGCATCTACTGTAAAAGACCCTTCGGATAATGGAATAATTCGTGCCATAATCCTGCAAGTTAAGCATTCCGCTATATACGGCGGCCGGTACCGACGGAATCCAGTCTGGACCGGGATAACATGGCAGGGGATATGGTGGTGGATTCCATCAGCTTTTTGACCAGCGGCAGGCGTTGGGTGGCGATAGTATCGTTCAGGTATTTTTCCATCATCAGGGAGGCGATGGGGGCCGCGTATGTACCGCCAAAACCGGCGTTCTCCACTACTACCGCGATGGCTATACGCGGATTTTCTGCCGGCGCGAACGCGACGAACAGGGAGTGGTCTTTCTGCTGAAAGCGTACGCCGTTGGCGATGGCATAATTCTCTGCGGTACCGGTCTTACCACCTACATTATATCCTGGCAGGCGGTCCGCTCTTTTGGCGACTACATCGATCATCCCGTTGATCACGGCGCTGTAGGCGCTATCGGAGATGTGGGCCACTACGTGCTTCTCCCGGTATTTGGCCAGGATATCGCTGCTATCGTTGTCGATCCGCTCTACGAAGTGAGGGGTATAATAATGTCCGCGGTTGGCGATGATACACATGGCGTTAGCCAGTTGTAGGGGTGTCAGCAATACTTCCCCCTGGCCGATGCCCAGGAATACGGAGGTGCAGGAGTTATAGCTGCCTTTATATCTTTTATTATAATAAGCGCTGTCGGGAATGAGTCCTCCGGCTTCGCCGGGAATGTCTATGCCGGTGCGGTGCCCGAATCCGAATGTGTGCATATAGTTGGCCCAGGTCTGCAGGCCACCGGCTTTGATACCACCGAATTTGCCGGCATCTACGCTGAGGCGGTAGAGATGGGAGAAGTAGGCATTGCAGGAGTTGGCCAGTGCGAGTCGCAGGTTGCCGGCATGTCCGGCATTATGATGCAGGCATTTCAGCGGGCGGGAGCAGGCCAGGTAGGCGCCGCTGCAGGGGTATCCGAAGGAAGGGGTGATCACACCTTCGTCCAGTGCAACCAATGCTATCATGGGTTTGAAGGTAGACCCTGGCGGGTACATAGCCTGTATGGCACGATTGAATAGTGGTTTCGTTGTATCGGTGTACAGCCGGCTGAAGTTGGCACCCCTGGCTGATCCTGTCAGCAGGTTAGGATCATAGGTAGGGCTGCTTATCATAGCCAGTATGCCGCCGGTTTTGGGATCGATGGCGACGGCGCTGCCGATCTTGTTATGCAGCAGTCGCTCTCCCAGTTCCTGCAACGTAATATCCAGTGCGAGCCGCAGGTTTTTACCTGCTACGGCGGCAGAGTCGAATTCTCCATTTTCGTAAGGCCCTTGTGGGCGGTTCAGGTTGTCTTTGACCAGGTATTGTATGCCCCGTTGTCCCATGAGTACTTTTTCGTACGTTCTTTCCAGGCCGGTCATGCCCAGGTAATCGCCCATCTGGTAGGCGCTGAAGGCTGGTTTCTCCAGCATGGCAGGCGATACTTCGCCAATATATCCGAGGATGTTGGCGCCGGCGACATATGGATAAGAACGCACCTGCCTTAACACCAGTTCGAAACCCGGCTGGAAGAGGTACATACTCTCTTTCAGTTTTCCGAAAGTAGCTTGGGGTAGTAGCGGTGCGAAGACGGAAGGTCTTACTCTTCCATTTTTGACGATAGCGTTGACGATACGTTTTTTGAATTCTTCGTGGTCTATCTGCAGTATACGACAGAGATAGGCAGTGTCTACATTTTTAATGCTGGCGGGGGTGACGACCAGGTCGTACAAGGCATCATTACTCAGTACACTTCTTCCTTTACGGTCGAAGATGATACCCCTGCTGGGGTAAATGACTTTACGAAGTACAGCATTGGCGTCGGCTAGTTTGGCATACTTCTTCTCTACTATCTGTAAGTAGAATAAACGTGCTACTACCAATAAGCTGATGGACAGGATGATGAGCTGGATCACCTTCTTCCTGGGATGATTAAATACGGACATGGGTACAGACGTGATTTCCTGTGTTTGCGGTATGCTGAAAATAAAGTTTGGGAATACTACAAACCTACTGGAAATCTATGTGTGGTACAAGGCCGCGGCACTTAAATTCACCCGGTTACCGTGTCTTTTCCGGGAACGGTACCAAGTGCTTATAAGTGGTAAAATCAGGTGCAGCAGATTATCTTAATACCATCTGTCTGTCGGCATCTAACCGGAGCATGATGAAGATAAGCATGGTGAATGTCATCAGGGAGGAGCCGCCGTAACTGACCAGTGGGAGCGGTATCCCGATCACGGGTGCCAGACCGATGGTCATGGATATATTGATGGCCAGGTGGAAAAATATGATACTGGCTACCCCGTATGCATATACGCGGCTGAATGTCGATCGTTGTCGTTCGGCGATATAGATGATCCGTAAGAGCAGGGCTACATAGATAGCGAGGAAGATGATGCTGCCGATAAAGCCGAAGTCTTCTCCTACGGTACAGAAGATAAAGTCGGTGCTTTGTTCTGGTACGAAGTCGAAGCGGGTTTGTGTACCTCTCAGGTATCCTTTACCCAGTAAGCCACCGGAGCCGATGGCGATCATACTCTGCCGGGTGTTGTAGGTGGCTTTGGGATCGTTTTCTTTACCGAGCATTACTTCGATCCTTCTTACCTGGTAGTCTTTCAATACTTTGGTGAATACGAAAGGCACGACGAACATGACGAAGCCGGCGCAGAACACCCATATACTGAGTATCAGTGCCAGGCGGCTGCGGTTGCGTTTGATTTCGCGGCGGCTGAAGTAGATCACGAGGGCGGTGATCACGGTGAATATGATGAGCAGGATATTTTTATCTACGAGCAAGGCAGACAATACCAGTACGATACCGGAGAAGGCGATCACCAGTAATACGCCGGGTAGTCCTTCGCGGTACATGACGAGGAAGAAGGAGAAATATACCAGTGCCAGTCCTGTTTCGTCCTGCAGGATGATGATCGCTGAGGGGATGAGGGCGATGGCGGCGGCTATCAGCCGGGATCTAAGTTTGGTGAAGTCTGTCTCCTGCGATGACAGGTATTTGGCCAGTGCCAGGTTGGTACACAGTTTGGCAAACTCTGCCGGTTGAAAGCGGAATCCTCCTAATTCGAGCCAGGAGTGGGAACCTTTTACATCAGTACCTATTCCCAATACGACCAGTAGCGACAGTAAGCCGAAGGCGTACAGGAGGTTGGCAGTGGCGGTGAAGAACTTACTGTCTGTAAGCCAGATGATGGTAGCCAGTACGATAGATACGCCCAGCCACAGCAGCTGGCGGGCATAGTTTTTATTCAGGTGGGAGATGTTCTGCCAGATATTATCTCCTTCCCGGTATTCCGCCGCAAAAATAGATAGGAGGCCAATGAACACTAATGCCATATAAAGGCCTAGCACAGGCCAGTCGATCCCTTGGGTAAGTTTTGCTTGCGAGCGGTTCATTTAAACGGGTATGTTATAAGTTCCTGAGTATATTGTTCTGTTAGTTTGTTTTGATCTGCTGGCCGGTTTTGTCTATCACCGGTGCTTTCCTGTTGAGCGAGTCCAGTTTGGATTTAGCGCGCATAGCTTCCGGTATGGTATTGGCATCCAGCATACGTTTTATCAACGGCTGGCGCTTGGCGGAGATCGTATCGTTCAGGTATTTCTCCATCATGAGGGAGGCGATAGGACCGGCATAGGTAGCGCCGAAACCTGCGTTTTCCACTACTACGGCGATGGCGATCTTCGGGTTATCGGCCGGTGCGAAGGCGACGAATACGGAGTGGTCTTTCATTTTGGTACGTACGCCATTGACGATGGCATAGTTTTCTGCTGTACCTGTTTTACCACCTACACGGTATCCTTCGATCTGGGCGACACGCCCGGTACCTTTTTCTACCACATCTGTCATCCCGTTGATCACCACATTATAGGCGCTGTCGGAGATATGTGCTACGACGTGTTTTTCTTTATATTTTGTCAGCAGGTCGGTGTTGTCGTTATCGATAGTTTGTACGAAATGCGGTATATAGTAATATCCTTTGTTGGCGATGATACACATGGCGTTGGCCAGCTGTAGCGGGGTGAGTAGTACTTCCCCCTGGCCGATGCCCAGGAACACGGAGGTGCAGGAGTTGTAGCTGCCTTTGTATCTTTTATTATAATAGGCGCTGTCGGGGATAAGGCCACCATATTCTCCCGGGATGTCGATACCGGTACGGTGTCCGAATCCGAAGGAGCGCATGTAGCCGGCCCATTTCTGCATACCGCCGATTTTGATGCCACCGAATTTACTGGCGTCTACGCTGAGGCGGTATATATGGGAGAAGTAGGAGTTACAGGAGTTGGCCAGTGCGAGGCGCAGGTTGGCTGCGTGGCCGCCGCCCCTGTGGGTACATTTGATGGGGCGGTTACAGCCGAAGTAAGCGCCACCGCAGGGATATCCGAAGGCAGGGGTGATCACACCTTCATCCAGGGCCACCAGGGCGATCATAGGTTTGAAGGTAGATCCCGGCGGATACATGGCCTGTATGGCACGGTTAAAGAGCGGTTTGGTGGTATCCAGGTAGAGGCGGCTGAAGTTGGCGCTCCGGAAGGAGCCTGTGAGCAGGTTAGGATCGTAGGTAGGGCTGCTCACCATGGCCAGGATGCCACCTGACTTGGGATCGATGGCTACTACGCTGCCTATCTTATTACGCATGAGCCGTTCTCCCAGTCCCTGCAGGTCTATATCTAATGACAGGCGGAGGTTTTTACCCGCTACTGCTGCTGTGTCGAATTCTCCTTTTTCGTAGGGGCCCTGGGGGCGGTTGAGGTTATCTTTTACCAGGTACTGGATACCCCGTTGACCCATCAGGACGCTTTCGTAGGTCTTTTCCAGACCGGTCATGCCCACATAGTCTCCCTGCTGGTAGGCGCTATAGGCGGGTTTTTCCAGCATCTGTGGTGACACCTCGCCGATATATCCCAGGATATTTGCGGCGGTGGCGAAGGGGTAGGCACGTATTTGGCGTTGTACCAGTTCAAATCCTGGCTGGAAGAGGTACATACTTTCCTGGAGTCGGCCGAACACTTCGGGAGGCAGCAATGGCGCGAACACGGACTGGCGTACCCGTCCGTTTTTGATGATCGCTGTTACGATCCGCTTACGGAATTCTGCAGTGTCGATACGTAGTATGTCGCAGAGGTAATTAGTATCGATGTTTTTGACGCTGGAGGGTGTAACGACCAGGTCATAAAGGGCATCATTGCTTAGAATGCTTTTGCCTTTACGGTCGAAGATGATACCGCGGCTGGGATAGACAACCTTCCGTAATACGGCGTTGGCATCTGCCAGTTTGGTATATTTTTTCTCTACGATCTGCAGGAAGAACAAGCGGGTGATGATCAGTATCACCATCCCCAGCATGATCGCCTGAATAACTCTTTTCCTGGGCTGATTATAAACAGACATTTACAGAAATTCCGGATAACAGTTTCCAAATTCACGAATCCTACCTGCACCGATATGGCCATCGGTCACACCGATACTACTACAAACCTACACGAAGTTTGTCAGCCTGCCAAAGACCATTGCACGGCAACGTGCAGGCTTGGTTTGTCGGCGGTCAACAGCATGCGGATACAGCTTTTTGAGCGGGGTGTTCCTATTTTTTGGAAAAGAACAACAGCTCATACAGGAGTATGAGGAATAGACTGGCTGCGGTAGAGCACAGTATTTTGAGCAACAGGTACAGGGGGTTGGCAAAGCCGAACACTTCCAGCAGGAAGAAGACGGTATGATGCACAAACACCAGTACGGATGCATAGATGAGAAAAGGAGTGATGCCCATGCTGGTCATGGAAGGCGATTTGAGGGTCGTTTCAAATCCGCCCTGCGGTGACAGGATGTTCATGATGAATGGGCGCAGATAGGCGACCAATACACAAGCGGCGGCGTGCATGCCCATGGTGTTCATGAACATGTCGAGGCTGAGGCCCAGTACAAGACCGAGTATCAGGATAGCCGGACGCGGCATATTGAATGGTAATGCGATGATGAACAGTACGTACAGGTACGGACTTACCAGCTGGTGTACCAGTATTTTGTTGAGCACAAATACCTGTAGCAGCAATAAAAGTGCGAAACGGATAATATTTCTTAACAGTATACTCATTTGGTCAGCCGGTATGTTGAGTCTTCCAATCGTTGCTGTTCTTCTTTCAGCAAGTTATCTATCACGTAAACGTATTGCAGGTTGTAAAAGTTGGTCGCCAGCTTGATACGGATGGTGTATGCTGTGCTGGATTTGTCGGCCAGGCTGAAGCTCTCTACGTATCCGATATGAATATTTTCGGGGAAGAGGGCGGAGTAGCCACTGGTGGTGACGGTGTCTCCCTTGGTCAGTTTTACGCTTTTGGGCACATCTTTCATGACGGCATATCCGGGATTTTCGCCATCCCAGTGTACGGTCCCCATTTCGCGGGAGCGGCTCAGGCGGGCGCTGAATCCAAAGGTAGAAGAGCGGGACAGCAGCGACAGGATCACAGCATAGTGATCGCTTACGCTCCGTACGACGCCTACTACACCGCTGGGGCCTATTACGCCCATATTAGGGCGGATACCATCCAGGCTACCGCGGTGGATGGTGATATAGTTCATGGGCTTATTAACAGAGTTGTTGATGACCTTTGCTTCGCGGTAGAGGTAACGGCGTAGTTCTGTGCCGACTACTTTGTGTAAGGTATCGTCGCTGAATTTTCTGATAGTATCGGTCTTGGCGATGTTGTTATTGACGGCACTATCGAAGCTGGTACGCAGTAGGTTGTGCAGGCGGGTATTTTCGGATACCAGGCTGTCGTTGGTGGCTTTGAGGTGGAAGTAGTATTGTACGTCGTTGTAGCGGTCATACATTTTTCCACTGATAGCGTTGGCAGAATTGAGGTAGGCGGTATGCTGGAAGTTGTTATTACTGAATACCAGTACGAGGCAGATCACTTCCAGTATGAGGAACAGAAAGAAGTTAAAATACCGCCGTAAGAAGATGATGAGATTACGCACCTGTTAGATCTTAATTTGGAGATTCCATGTCCCGGTATACCTGCGCTGGCGCCTGTATACCGGGGGGGGTGGATTTTCAAATATTATTGCATCAGGAAAGGATACTTCCCTACGTGTCTCAACGCGATGCCGGTGCCTCTCACCACTGCGCGCAGCGGATCGTCTGCAACATGCACGGGCAGTTTGATCTTTTGGGCCAGGCGTTTGTCCAGGCCACGGAGCAGGGCACCACCACCGGTCAGGTAGAGGCCTCTGCGGTAGATATCTGCAGCCAGCTCGGGCGGCGTTGTTTCCAGCGCTTTCAGGATGGCTTCTTCTATCTTAAAGATGGACTTATCCAGTGCCTCGGCGATCTCCTGGTAAGATACCATGATCTGTTTGGGGATACCGGTTACCAGGTCACGACCATTTACGGGTACGTCATCTGGTGGGTTATCCAGTTCTTTGAGGGCAGAGCCGATCTGGATCTTGATCTGTTCGGCGGTACGCTCACCGATCAGTAAGCTATGGTATCGGCGGAGGGCTTCCATGATATCGGCGGTGAATTCATCACCGGCGATACGGATGCTCTGGTCGCAGACGATACCTGCCAGGGCGATTACGGAGATACCGGTAGTACCGCCACCGATGTCGATGATCATGTTACCTACAGGCTCTTCTACATCGATGCCTATACCGAGGGCCGCAGCCATGGGTTCATGTATGAGGTATACCTCTTTGGCGCCGGCCTGCTCTGCTGAGTCACGCACGGCTCTTTTTTCTACTTCTGTGATGCTGGAAGGGATACATATCACCATCCGCCAGCTGGGTGCGAAAAGAGGCTTTTTAGGATACACCATTTTAATCAGCTCTCTCAGCATCCCTTCAGCCGCATTGAAGTCTGCGATCACGCCATCTTTCAATGGGCGGATGGTGCGCAGGTATTCATGCGTCTTTTCATGCATCATCATGGCCTTCTTACCGACGGCCACTATTTTACCGCTTGCACGCTCTATGGCCACAATGGAAGGCTCATCCACCACCACCTGGTCATTGTGTATGATCAGCGTATTTGCTGTCCCTAAGTCTATCGCTATCTCCTGCGTTAAAAAATTAAAAAATCCCATTGTTGATACGGTCAAATATTATGATGCAAAAATGAATATTTCCAACGAATATACGATGCAAAAACCGGATGACCCCGCAATTACATACTTAAATATTAAAAAATCTTGTTTATTGTTTCGGATGGGTATTTACCCTGTACAGATCACTCTGTCTGGCAAAACGCTGAACACCTGATTTAATTGTCTACCTTCACAAATTTGCCTGATAAGTGTCTTGCTCACATGCGGTGTAACCCGGTGTATCATTGAAACTCATAGCCGATATCGCGACGGTACTGTTTACCATCGAATGTGATCGTTTCGGCGGTTTGGCGGCTATGTGACAGCGCTACCTGCAAACTCTCTGCCAGAGATGTGATAGCCAGCACCCTGCCTCCATTGGTCAGGATAGCTGCTCCGTTGGCTTTTGTGCCGGCGTGGAACACGATCTGGTCGCGAGTGGGCGCCGGTATATTGCTGATCTCTTTTCCTTTCTCGTAGGCTTCCGGATATCCCTGGGATACCAGCATGATGGTTACGGCTGCACGGGGATCTTCTACTATCTGCACTTCTGCCAGCTTTCCTTGTTCTACTGCCTGGAAGAGTTCCACCAGGTCGTTTTGCAGTCTTGGCATCACCACTTCTGTCTCGGGATCGCCCATACGGCAGTTGTATTCGATGACAAACGGTGCGCCGTCTACATTGATCAGGCCGAAGAAGATAAATCCTTTATAGGCGATCTTTTCTGCTGCCAGGCCATCTACGGTAGGTTTGATCACCTGCTGCTCTACCAGCGACATGAACTGCTGGTCGGCAAAGGGTACGGGGGATACGGCACCCATACCGCCGGTGTTTAGGCCGGTATCGCCTTCTCCTATCCTTTTATAGTCTTTTGCGGTGGGTAATATCTGGTAGTTTTTGCCGTCGGTGATCACAAATACGGATAGTTCGATACCTGTCAGGAACTGCTCTATCACCACTTTACGGCTGGCATCGCCGAATTTGGCTTCTTTGATCATCTGGGTGAACTCCGCTACAGCAGCTTCATGGTCGCTTAGGATCACCACCCCTTTACCGGCAGCCAGGCCATCGGCTTTGAGTACGATAGGCAGGCTATGCTGGCGCAGGTAGGCTACTCCATCTTCGTAGGTCGTCTCGTCAAACTCACGATAGGCAGCGGTAGGGATGTTATGGCGCTCCATGAACTGTTTGGCAAAGGCTTTACTACCTTCCAGGCGGGCACCGTATTCAGAGGGCCCCATTACCGGGATGTGCGCCAATGCCGCGTCCGATTGGAAGAAATCGTAGATGCCGTTTACGAGGGATTCTTCCGATCCGGGTACTACGAGGTCTATCTGTTCGGACAAACAGCAATCCTTGATCTGGCTGAAAGCAGATACGCCGAAGTCTAAATTTTGGCCATACTGTGCCGTGCCGGCATTACCGGGGGCTATAAACAAATGTGTACAAAGAGGGCTTTGCGACATTTTCCAGGCTAATGCATGTTCGCGTCCACCGCTGCCTAAGAGTAATATTTTCATTGCTAGTGCTAAATTCCTAATCCCTATAAATAACAATCCGAATTTACAAGTTTCGCCTTTTGCCGATCTGCTTGTATTGCCTGCCCCGTGAAACTTAAAACATGTGGATGGTGAACTGTCGGCGAAGGCCTGAGGGCCCCGGACAAATTTTTTGCAAAGAAAGGTCAAAATCCGGGCATATAGTGCATTTTTTTAGTGGTAAACCTGAATTTATTTAACTTGCCACATTTAAACACTGGACTAAACCTTAAAACAAACAACAAAATCACCCGCTATGAATACGACTGCTGTGCCATCAGCAGCTCCGGCTGTCTCGGAAAAAGGACATCCTAAGGGCCTTGCTGTATTATTTACCACGGAAATGTGGGAGCGATTCAACTTTTATGGTATGAGGGCTTTACTGACCCTCTTCCTGGTAAATGCACTGGCTTTTTCAGAGGCCGACTCATCCATCATCTACGGCGGCTTCCTGGGCCTTAGCTATCTCACCCCCATGTTTGGGGGCTATATCTCCGACCGTTACTTAGGCAACCGCAACTGTATCATCCTGGGAGGTCTGATCATGGCGATCGGGCAGCTCATGATGTTTGCCAGCGCCACCGTATATGAAGGCAGCATAGATACCGGTAAACTGGTCATGTGGGCAGCCTTGTTCGTGATCATCATCGGCAACGGCTTCTTCAAACCCAACATCTCCTCTATGGTAGGGCAGCTGTATCCCAAAGGCGACAACCGCCTGGATTCGGCTTTCACCATCTTCTACATGGGTATCAACGTAGGCGCCACCCTGGGTATGACCATCTGCCCCCTGCTGGGCGACGTGAAAGTAAATGACGTTCGTATCGTATCTGCCTTCAAATGGGGCTTCCTGGCCGCCGGTCTTGCCATGCTGATCGGTACCGTTATGTTCCACTTCCTGAAGAATAAATATGTGGTAGCCCCGGATGGTAAACCCATCGGCGGCAAACCAGCCTTTTCCAATACTACTGTCAGCACCGACGGTGAGGCCGACAAAGCCCACTTTACCACTACCTCCATCATCAGCGTAGCTGTACTGATGGTCGTACTGTTCCTCGGTATACACTTCCTCAGCGCTGACGCCAACCCGATCAAATCCTGGGTATATCCGTTCATCTACGCCTCCGGTATCTCTCTGGCAGTGCTGATCATGACCGATAAATCCATCACCACCGTTGAACGCCACCGCATCCTCGTCATGTACGCAGTCGCCTTCTTCGTGATATTCTTCTGGGCCTGCTTCGAACAGGCAGGGTCTTCCCTCACCTTCATCGCCGACTACCAGACAGATCGCCGCCTTCTCGGCTGGGATATGCCTCCCAGCTTCATACAAAATGCCAACTCCATCTTCATCATCGTGCTGGCATTACCTTTCAGCTTCCTGTGGATGCAGCTGCAGAAACGTAACCTGGAGCCTATCTCCCCGATGAAACAATCCATCGGCCTCGGATTACTGGCATTCGGTTACTTTATCATCGCCTTACAGGTGAAAGGCCTGGGTAACAACGATAAAATGGGTGTTATCTGGCTCATCATCATGTACCTGTTCCATACCATGGGTGAACTTTGCCTGTCACCCATCGGCTTGTCCCTGGTATCCAAACTGGCCCCCCGCCGTTTTGCCTCCCTGCTGATGGGCGTATGGTTCCTCGCCAACGCTGCCGGCTACGCACTGGCAGGTACCCTCGGCGCCCTGCTGCCGCCTACCGGCGATAAATACGCTGCCGCCTCCAAAGCCGGCATCGACCTGCAAGGTATCCTTGATGGTACCATCTCCGCTACCGCTGCTCAGCTGGAACAACTGAAAACACTGAAACTGCCTACTCACTACCCTACCTTCGTAGGCTTCACCATCCATAACCTGTACGAATTCTTCATGGTATTCGTCATCCTGCCAGGTGCAGCAGCTGTATTGCTGTTCCTGCTGACCGGCCTGCTGAAAAGAGGCATGCATGGTGTGAGATAAGCGATTTATTTTCATATTATTATAACAATGGCGGCTATTTTCTAGCCGCCATTGCTTTTTTGGGGGAGTCTGAAATATCGTAACGTAACTAAAATTGTAAGTCAGCGAGGGAGTAATGCAGAATATGTTCAGGTGTGTAATTGAACAAAGAGAGGGAGGGAATAAACTATGTCCATAATTTTATAGCATTCCAAAGAGAGTTTATTGCTATATATAGTTTATCCTGGTTACACCAATATTCAGCAATTGTACCATACTTTTTGTACGTGGATATGTTGAAGCCTTCTTCGATATCATTATACCATATTACTCTATTCCCGATTAAAGCCACCACCCAAAAACCGTTACCTTCTGCCCCGTATTCTTCTTCTTCCCATTTAGCCGGATCTATTTTTATGGTAAGCCAAAAATTATATAACTCTCCTGTTTGTGTTTCCTCGAACTCCAATATCTGACTATATAATTCATCGTATGTAATAGGTGTCCACATATACTGTATATTTTTCTTACGCAATTTGCAGCTCATCGTATATTCAACTCCTTTCGATGTAGCAGTTTTATTAATATACTCTCAATATTTGCCCTGTGATCTTTTCCTCAACAGTTTTTTCATACGCATCTGTCAGGTCTTTCATCGACACAGGCGTTAAATTCGGGAACAAGTATCCGAAATCCTTTGCCGAATCTTCTGCCATACCTGGACTTACTACGTTAATTCGTAGTCCCCTTGGCAATTCTATGGATGCAGATAAGACAAAACTATGTAAAGCGCCACTTATGACAGCTCCGCCCGTAATACCCTTATGCGGAATATCTGCAAAAATTCCTGATGTAAGCGTAAAACAACCATTGTCTTTGAGATAATGCTGACCAATTAACACCAGGTTCATTTGCCCAAAGAGCTTTCCTTTGAAATCTTCCAAAAGCTATTTTCAGTAAGTGTTGAGAAATTATCCATTGGCCCAGAAGCACCAATACAAATGCAGGCATCAATGTGTTTTAGACTATTGAACATGCTTTTTATTGAATCCTCAGATGACACATCTACTCTTACATCGCCGCTATTTCTAGCTGCCGTAATTACGTCGTGACGATCTTTTAAAATCGGTGTAAGTCTTTTACCAATCGTTCCATTGGCCCCTATTATTAGAATTTTCATGATTTTTATATGGATTGGGTTTGCTGATATCTCAAAGTTAGCATCAATAAGAAAACTGGTACGAAGACCAAAGCTCTTCTACCGAAAGCCTAATTTTCATTGCACTAATACTGGTAATTCAGCTTTCATTTTTCTAAAAGCTATATCACTTTTGGTGTGTACTTCCCAGTATGAAGAATCTACTAACTCCAAAACGAAGTGGCAGCTCTCGTACATTTCCTCATCTGAAGTATATCTATGTAACTTAGAGCTGTCTAAAGCTCCAATAATAAGTATTTCAATAATTTGATGAAATCGAAATGATAATTCAAATAGTTCCTTCCAATCATGAATACAACCATTTGCAGATTTATTTATTTTCTCCTCAAATTCAAGTACTAATAGATCATCAGGACTACCAATCGCAGTTATCCATAACAACGACCACACATATTGATCTCCATCAGTAATGCAATTTAATATCTCTGATAACTTAACAGTCAGAACATCAGATCCTATACTTTCTATTACTAACGCTTTTGTCTCATCCATGGTAAATACTTATATAATACCTTATCCGTTTCCCACCTTTATGATCTTTAGATCTTTCGTGAAATAACATGTCTCCATTTTTGTTCGGAAACAAACAAACTAAACTTTCTATAGCTTAGTTATTCATATTCATTATTCAATTCGGTAATAATTTGCACTGGAGTATCCAAGGCATATTTAAATTCTATTGAATCTCTTACATTGAGGTTACGTGGATTTTTGTCCCATCCACCACTATAAGTATATTCCTTCCCACTTATCTGATATCTGACTTCAATACTATGTCCTTTATAAAATTTTTTATCTACAATGATTCCTTTCCCATAGCCATAGCCCTTATTTAACTGTTCGATTTTTATCTTTTTCTCCCTACCTGCATTTGCAGCAATCCAATATAATCCACCACCAATGACTCCAACAATAACAATAAAGGTTATTAATAATTTCATCTTATCCATTGCTTCATTATAATCATTCCTTTGATAGGAATCGGTTCTATATTATGAAACTCATTTAACATCTATATATGGCTTTTCTCACAGAGGTGTGGTATATCATCAGTATTAAGCTTATTCCACCAACCTATCTTTGCTTCCTGCAAGTTGATTGCTCTAATTTGACTAATATGTTCCCCCTTTAAATTCCATCAGGAAAGTATATGTATCCATTTTATGTATTTACAGTTTGACTCAGTTGAATCGGATACAATTAATCTACCTTTTGATTTGATTCAACCAATTCTTTAAACTTCTCCAATAAAAGTTCTAATTTAGTTAAATCGCCCGCCGCAACGTATTGTTTGTCTCTAACCTTATAAACATACCAATCGGCATCATCAGTCTCCACCATATCTGTTTCAAAATCCAAGTGATCCAACTCTGTAAAAGCCAAGTCTATTATAACTGACCAACCAGGATTATCTAAAGTCTCAATCTTCATTCCATATTCATGCTCCCAGTCTCCATTACAGTGAGACGATAACCAATTTGATATCCAGCTGATAATATGTCCCATGCCTAGAATAATGTTTTTTGTTATCTCCAAATAACTCGTTCTTTTCTAATCTATTCTGTAGGTTCCAATCTTTAAGCCACTTCTGTATAATATGCTGCGCTAACCAACATGTCATAAATGATCTATTCAAAACTTGCAACCCATATGTTCCCTTCCAGAGAGAACTCCACAATCCCAACTGCCTTCAATTCGTCGTCGTCATATAGCAACAATTTCAACCCCTGTTTAAGTTTAAGATTTAAGCGATCTAGATCATCAGAAGTTCCCCCTCGTATTTAAACGCACTCTACCCATCGTATCACAGTTATTGAAATCAAAAAAAATCTTCTGCATACTTAATTGATTAATAACGTTCGAGGGCTGAATAATGAAATCAGATTATAAACAGTTATTAAATTAATGTCAGCACTTGATCAGTTATATCCCTGTTGTCATTTCTCCTGTATCGATATTAACTCTATAGCGAGCGCTCACCGCATAAAAATTATCCGACAACATAAGGACAAAATTTGTCTCCCATCCTTTACCTAAAAGCCGATTGATTTTACCGGGCTTTTTGTTATTGATTAGCTGGAGGATCACATTTTTTCTGCCTTTACTATCGATAAAGCCAACGTATTGTCTAACCCAACAACAGAAAGAAATTTTATCATCAATATTTGCATGTTGTAACTGCTTATACTTGTTAATAAAAACTTCTTCTGCCTTTTCAATATCCTCGATGGAGGGCGTATATCTTTCTCTGTTGTCTTTTATATCGATTCCTATACGATAATGTTCCTTAAAGAGGATACCATTTGCCTTATAATAATTTGGTAGCTCTACTATCTCAAATTGCTTCGTCGCAACTATATTTTGCGCATCGCTTGAAAAAAATAAGCCAACCAAAAACACTATAAATATTATCTGTTTTTCCATGTTTAGGAAATTGGATTTACAAGATTTAATAACGAACGTAATCAGATAGGTAAAATTGAATGAGGGGAAAGCGATGTCAGATTTTCAACGATAATGATATTAATTCTTGCACCTGAAGTGGAGAAAAATAAACTATCGTCTGATGTATAATGTTTTGAAATAAACATTAACAGTATTTCTAAACTAAATAAGGAAACCCTCGATATTTTGAGACCTGATTATATTTTGATCACTTGGAGATATTAAATCAGAATCATCTAATGGATCGATACAAAAATAGAAATCTTCTTTAGTAGCAATCAGTTTATATCGGTCAATATAATAGGAATATTTAGGCCCATCATAACCAAAATCAAAAGTGCTGATATTTGTAAAGAGTAGTAAAATTCGCTTATTACTTTTCGCATATAGTCTGTCAATATATATCCCTACTGAGTCTCCAGATTCTTCATTAAACTCAATTTCAATTTTGTTAATCTTAGCACTTATAAGAGAGTTATCTCCAGTAAGATACTCTAACAATTCTCCGTTCTTCCCGATTGATATCATAATTTTACATCCGTTATTTCATATAGGTTCACGCATTACAACACTTAATGTCACCTTAATTTCATCTAGTTTCAATCCTTTCAAAAGCAAATTGTTAATTGAATGAAATTCGGCACTACGTCCCGCAATTTTCAGTATAGTATCTTTTTCAGGTTTATTTTCAAAATAGGCATTTGCTACTTGCGAGATAATTCGAAATGAGGGAACTTCATCATATCGCTTTGTTACGTACTCATTCTGCTGTCCAGTAATTGGTTCGTAAAATGAATCAGGCCAATCAAATTGCGGAAGTAAAAGCCGTACAAACACAATAGGTAAGAACAGTAAAATCTCTCCAGCTTCTCTACGCTTTATTCCGTTATCAATAAATAACGTCAAAACTTCCTCGTTACTATTACTCCCATCTCCATTACTTAATAGACATATGGCTTTTTCTACATCTCGCGCAAATGTTGAAGAAAGTGGCATTTCTATTGTGGGTGCTTGTTTTTTACTAGGTGATAACTTTCGAAAAAAAGATGATTTTAAGAAATGCATGTTCAAAAAATAGATTTTATCCTATATGAATTGACACCTATAAATACTAGCCTTTATACTTTTGGTCCAGCTAATATTGTTATTTGATTTGATCAACGGTGAACGCCTTCAAATCCGACAGATTACTATTTATAATCGCTTCAGGTAAAAACAAGTGCCCATCAGTATCTCGATTGATAATTAAAGGTTTTATCGGACTTGCTTTCAAATAATATCGTAAATCATAGTAGTTATTTAGTACTTCTTTATCGAAATAGTAGAACCCCCTAGAGACCATATAATGCACGTCTCTTAAATATGCCTTTTTTTGTTCTTCTGAATGACCAGATATCTCTTGAACCACCCGTTCTTCTATCAAAATCTCATTAGATAATACAGGAAGAGATCGAAAATATTTAATCATCCCCTTCAATTTCTCCATATTATTTACAACTACGTCAGGTAACATCCCACCTGCAGAAGCGACAATGGCAATTTTCCCTGAAGCATCTGTAAAATACCAGTCAATATCTAAACCCGACTCCGACATTGATTTTTCTTTCATTTCTTCTTCAGTATTCATCCTATTTATATTAAATCTTGCTTTTTGCAATTGGGTACTATGTGTTTTGCCTATATATGTCCAATTACACTTTTAATTATGCATATACAGGCACCAGTTCGTCAAACATTCTATACTAGCCCCAATAGAAGGTGATAGAAGTCTATAAACAGTTCATATCTTTATAAGTCAGATAGTGCATTGGATTTTCATCCTTATCATATATAACACATTCAATATTTTTATTCCCATTTATTATTTCACTGGCAGCTATCAATGCCTCATCGATATTTTCAAATACAGTATAAACTTTTTGGTCACTATTGATCGCTAGTCGCTGATCTTCATCAAGTACATGCCCGGTATCAAATGCGGCTCTAAGTAACGCAACCTGATTCCCAGCCAAAATTGGATATTCTTCCATAGCTATATATTTTGCAAGAAGCCAAAACTTATGGCTGCATACGCTCACAGCACTGTATGAGATGAAACGTATCTAGGTAAGGTTATTAAAGATGTATCATCTCTACTACATTCTCCTTCTATATTAGAACCTCCTCTACTGTTTGAGCTAATATCTTTATTTCACTTCCCGTTGCAGATGTCTTTATTATATAGCAATATAACTTAACGTTGTCAAATCCTCCTTTCCATCTTTGATAAAAAGATAATAGATCTGGATCATCAACAGGAGCTATATAAGCAATATCAATTGCTTCATTTACAACAATGCCAGCATTCATTGTCGCCTTAAATAGGCAAACCCCCTTAAATATAATTTTTGACTTTGACTCCCCTTCATACCAATCAATGATCATCTCAATAATATCATTATTGCCAGGATCTCTCCTATCAATAAAAATACTCTCTAAAATAGAATCATGCCAATAGTAACTATCAAAATCCATAATATCAATTATTTATCTTAATGCTTCGAACGGTTCTGTCACAAGCAAAATCATTTGTATTTAATAGTTCTAAAAACACCCAAAGCTTCATCATTTGATTTATAATCCAGATCCATTGCATAGATACTGAGAGCATGTTTATCCTTCAGTTCGTATATGTAAATACCCGTCATTCCTTTTCCTATAACTTTTGGTTGAATTATTTTTGCTACAATCCCATTAATTGTATCATACCTATAGTAGTTTTGATCAAATACATTCTGCTCCATATCTTCCTTGGGAGTTTTCGAAAACAAAGCTTCATCAGGCGCTGGTATCCTGCCCAAAATTCTTTTTGGCAGTTCAATATTTTTCATGTCGTATACCACAGGTGGTGGGTTGAATAGATTATCAATTATGTTAGGCGCTCCATACTCAACATAAAAAGTATCATTATGCCTATTGATCCAGTATGACACGCGGCTATCAGTTCCGTTTCCTTCAACAATTTTCATATTGGCAGGTATATGGAGCGCTACTACACCTATTGTATATTTTTCGGGAAGAGCAGGTTGGCAACCTATTAGAAATAAAAAATAGATCGTCAAAAAAAATATCTTTTTCATCAATTATTGTGTGCTACTTGATTTTTGATTTCTCAATAATTATGTTACTTCAGGTCTTGTATCTTCATTTTTATCCCTCTCTTCTAATACCTATTCCGATTAACACATTCTTAAGCCCATTTCAAAAAAGTCCTTTTACTTGAATTGATATTTGTCCTTCAATAACCCAATAGCTTTATTCTCAAAATGATCTATTGTAGTTAGAACTTTCATGTATTGTAACATACGCTATTTCATATAGGTTCGCTTATTATAACAGTAGCAATGAGCTGAATTTATAAGTATAGTTCGTCAGAAATAAAAGAATACTCCAGTCGCCCTCTCTAAAGCTTCTTCAAAGAGAATTCTAATTTGCTTAATCTTATCGATATATTCAATTTTAAAAATATCGCTTTTAAGCACTCTTTCTAACTCTTCTCTATCTTTTATACTATCATCTTCATAAATATCAATATTAACAGTAGCAATTGTATTAATAGACTGAAAAAAGTCTTTATCAGATAATATCTGAAATTCCTGATCTGTTAAAACTATTTCGATTAATTGCTCGGGGGTTGCATTATCATAATTTAAAGCATCCATTGCTTCTTGATTCTTAGGAACAACTATATATTTATGGCTCATATAGTAATATATTGGCACTATTTCACCCTGTTATTATTTTCCACTAAGTTAAATTGCTCGTCGAACAATACAAAGTCCAGGCAGGCTTTGGGCTTCCCCTTATAAATACAACACTATTCTCTCTTTACAATTATCACAACCAATTCGTAACCCCTTCGGGGTTACGTTAAAGTACAATGCTCTTATCACTTTCTGTACTTATCAAAGTAATTCCATGTATCTCTATACACTTCATCAAAAACTTTCATTATCATATCTACTTCAGCATTACTCAGGGCAGAAATTAGCTTTTTACCGCTAACTCTATCCATACTTTTCATTTTCCTGTAAAAAGTGGGGACGCTCCATGAGCATTGCTCACATACTTTCTCTCTAAATGTAATCGGGGTATCAAATAACATGCTGTGGATATCAAAAAGCATGTTTCCATTTTGGGGATTGGTTCTCTTCATGTGGTATTTGATTTTAGAATATGACTAGTAATTGGCTATGCTTCAATAATGCTATTCAGTACATGATCAATCTTCGTAGCAGGCTACATAACATTCTCTATTATAGTGTCACGAAGGTAAAACAAAAAAACAATATTGGAGTACTATAATACTCCAATATTGTCATTTTTTTCCTTTGACTTTGTTTGATGGAGAATGAGATTACAAATCGGTTAATAAAGTTCGGACAGAACCTGAAATCTCTCAGAGAAGCAAAAAGTTTAAGCCAGCGTGCACTTGCTGCGCTAGCCGATATGGAACATATTCAAGTAGGTAAAATTGAACGAGGGGAAAGCGATGTCAGATTATCAACGGTAATTAAATTAATGCTGGCACTTGAAGTCGATGCCAATGAATTATTGTCTGAAACTTAGTCTAACTCAAGAGGGCTTCTAAAACAACAAAATAACAGCCTGTATTTACAATAGAGTATTTAGCTGCAACCGAGACAGTTCTCTAAATATCTCAATATGCTGAAATATAGTATTTCTTAATTGCTAAATCAAAGCAAAATTTATATATACCATCTTAGTTTGATAAAAACGTCAGTATATCTAAAATCTTTGATTTTCTAAATAAGAATGAGATGTTCTCTTATTTTCTCCATATTAGAATCCCCATATTATTTCTTCTTCATTATTGATAACAACAATTAATCTAAAACTATAATTGATATCAATATTAATTACATTTTGATTAGAATATCTCACGTCAACAATGTTGCTAACATCTTCACTAATATCTCTATAGCCTACTATTTTTAATTTCAGATTTTGCCCCGGCTCTACTGTATAATCTGTACAAGGAGGATCTATAACGATCATTAACGGTGCTTCGGTTGTATTTTCAAATTTTAATATCAAGTCACTATTTACCATAATTTTAGTACTTTATTAATTGTTTCCAATCTTGCTTCTTGCACTGAGTAATCTTTTTCCCTAGCCTTAAACTGTTCTATTGCCTTATTTAATTGCCCTTGATACTGCTTTAAGCCATCTTTAGTAACAATACCTTCTGCTTTGAGATTTTTAATAAATTTCTTATCAATCCCTTCCGCAAATGTCCTCGTCACTTCAGCAGCTTTGGCAAAATCACCACCTTTTGTTTTAGCCAAACCAAGAGCATCATTGTATGGACTCAAGTTTAAATTGGCTGCTTGCTTCACAGCTCGTCCTGTTGTTTGAATCGCAGCCCCCTCAACTACACCTGATAGTTTTCCTATCATTTGAAAAGCTTTACCAACCGGAATAGCAGATAAAATACTAACTGCTGCATCGCCAGTATTCATCGGTTTCCCAGTTTGAAAGTCCTTACCCGTAACTAAAGCCTGAGCACCATTTCCTGCAAAGTAAACTGGATTTAGATTCTGATTTATTCCTGCTACTAATTCATTTAATACTCCCACAGTGTATTGTCCTACCCGTTTAAGAGAAGAACCGAAATCAGTGGCTGATGTCAATGCATATTCCCTCCCTGTAATCAATCCATACCGCTTGTCTTCATCGCCAGGCCCATCCGGCTCATCACCTAAAAAGTCATTAAAACGAACAGGATTATCATAATTAGATACATACGGACTCCACATCTCCATATTCTCCGTCTTCGGATCTATCTGGTTCCATCTACCGATCTGAGGGTCCAGGTTTCTATAAAAGGCATCATACGTATCCCAATCCAACTCATTCGTAAACTCTATCCCGTTATACTTCTTCCTGTTCTCCGGGTAATTCGCACCTTTCAACGCACTATTACTTATCCCTGCCATCGTCAATCCAAAAGGATAATAATGCGTCTCCTCCAGGATAGGCCCTGCTGCTCTACCTACCATTACATTATCAAAGAACACATCCTGCTGACTTTCGTTAGAGGTGTAGACATACAGGTAACCACTCTTACTCATCACCGTCTTATCGACCGCCAGCTGCTGCAACTGATCCGGCTCGGCTTTCACCTGCTTCACGCCACTGTTATCTTCTACTAAGTTAAACTGCTCGTCGAACAATACAAAGTTCAGGTAGGCTTTGGGTTTATCGGGCTGATTCGGGTCCTGGTCGCGTTCTTTCAGACGTTGGTAATCATTGCTGTAGAAGTTGCTGGTAAACGGACTGTTGCCGGACTGCTGCGCATTGCCGTGTATCGAGGACTCCTGCGTGCTGGTACTGAAGGCAGCAGCCAGGTCGGCGACCATATCTTCTACCGGGGTGGCGACTTTGTTATTGGAAGGTCCTTGTGATTTATAGAACGCCTGCGCACTCAGCTGGATGGTGTCACCGGCCATTACTTTCAGTACCAGGGAAGGACCGATCTTTTTGCCGCCGCTTTTGGCGTTCAGTTTGGCGGTGAATTCGTTTTGATCCTGCCCGGATGGGTAACCCACCGGTTTAGGACTACGCGTCTCTTCGATATTGCTGAATAGTGCATTCTCTTTCGCTGCGTTGGATGATTCCATCGTAGCGGCATACATGGAGAAGTCCGTCTGTTCGGTCAGCACCATGCGGGTGTTGCCCAGGTGATCTTTTAAGAAATAGTCGAATACCGGACCACCGGCTACCCAGCGTACCCGGCCTTCTTCGTGGCCGAAGAACTGTAAGGTGTCATTCTGGTAGACAAACCCACCGATGTAATCGGTGATGGTCGTTTTAGCAGTACCACCGGTATTGTCTACTACGGTCTTACGCAGTTTGGCACCAGCGGCATCATACAAATAAGAGATAGTTCCTTTGCCAGCTACGGTGATCTGCGCCGGCAGGTTCAGGTGATTATAGACGATCCCATTAGCAGCGATCCCTTTGTTGCCATCCTGGGTCAGGTTACCGTTGCTGTCGTAGGCGTAGTCGTTCGTACCGGTGCCGTTGATCTCTTTAAAATCTCCCAGTGTAGAGGTAGGATCATTCACCGCATCGGTCACACCTTTCAGTTTATTACTATTCGCTAAATATTCGTAAGTCAGCTGGTCGATCGGGGCACTGCTGGTGCCCTTCAAACCTTGCTGGGTCATGGCTTTGATATTACCATTCGCATCGTAGGCGGAAGTAGGATTGATCCCATCTCCCATCTGTATGCTGAAGTTTTTTGCGCCGGTGGCCCAGGTGCTGCCATTCCCTTCGGTGAAGTCCGCTTTCAGCAGGCGGTTAGCAGCATCATAGCCGTAACCATAAGAGCGGCGCTGTCCATCTCCGGCACTCCGCCAGGTAGCACCGGCGATATTACCGTTGTACTGACCAGCGGTATAACCGTAGTCATAGTGCAACTCAGTCCCGAAGAAATGTGTTTCGTTGGCGGTGATATAATTTTTGTTGATCCCTTTCAGCCAGCCACGGATATTGTAGGCATAGTTCAGTGTCTCGAGGTTGTTACCCAGGGTTTTGGTTTGCAGCTGACCCATGGCGTCATACTCGTTGGTGGCAATCACCTTCAAAGGCTGATCATTGATCTGTTTACGCACCGTAAGTAATCTGCCGGCATCGTCGTAGTCCAGCACCGTCAGTATGCGCGTACTGGTAGTAGGGACACTCTTCGCATTGTTATGATACTGGTAAGTACTGAGTACCTGACCGTTAAATCCATACAATGTGCTCACCACATCCTGGTTGCCATTCACATTATCGGCGATCGCCTGGATCACGCGGCCTTTGTCGTCATAGTGGGAAGTGGTGGTCAACCATTGGTTGGTACCCAGTACGCGCACTTTAGTACCGGTTACCAGCCCACGGATCATGCTGCTGGCAGCGGTAGCTACTTCACGGGCAGGGTCCGTACTCTGTGGTTTATTCAGGTCGGCAGCGCGCAAGGCATGTGCGCCGGTGTACTCATAATTATCGTAAAAAGTATAGGTCAGTGGATCGACCTTGCTGGCATCCAGCGTAGGCAATGGATTGGTAACAGTCAGTATGGTAGTACCTACTTTACCGCCCGGAACAATCTCTCCATCCGTATCGGTACTGTTGGTATCAAATCCATCCATAAAGTCTATATTCTGAGAAGCCTGGTATTTCGGGCGATTATCATGCTGACTCACCGTCAGTACAGCAGGCACCGGGAAATCATAGGTCACCGTAGTCGTATTGGATACGGCGGCGTTCATGCCTGTCTGCAAAGTCTCCCGGCCATCCGTACTGGCGTAAAACGCTGTCATGGTAGGACGGTTCAGCCCATCGTAAAAGGTCACCAGCCACTTACCGGCAGCAGCCAGATTACCATCTCTACTGAAAACTAAACGGTCGCGCACATCGTACGTCAGCTCTGTAGGAGCCGTCACACCGGGCACCCGCTTTTCGATCATCCGGCGACGGCCATCGTATTTATACTGAAAACATAATTCCTCCGCTACCCCGGCGGCAAACGTCCAGTTGTTGCTGAGCAGGGATTCTACCGCTTTAGGTGGCAATACGAAACGCAGGTTATTGAGATCATCATACACGTAGTAAGTGCATAGCCAGCCCGCATGTCCATCCACGGCATTATCCAGCAACTGTACTTTCTTCAGGATCACCCGGTCCTGCTTGTCTTTAAACTCTACTACACTCTTGCCATGTTCGTCCTTCACGACGTTCTTGTACAACTCTCCCGCAGGATATGCACCTACCCGGGAAGGTAAAGTACCGTTCAACGGCATGTCCCAGATCGTTACCGCATCGGCAGCGGTATTCACCAGGTACTCACTCCCGGCAGGACGATTGCCGCCCGTACGTGCCCAGCTGTTGCCCGGCGCATAGGATTTCATCACCCGGTTCAGCGGAGAGGCTTCGAATTCCGTCTCTCCATAGTAAACGGATTCTCCAGGATAATACCCGCTCATAAACTGAGACTGCTCCGCAAAAGGATTCGCTTTGAACTTACCATCACCAGCCGGGGATACATAAGGCAGGTATTTAAACTGCTCCCGCCCGAAAGCATCGTACACCACCGGGGCAACGATGTCCTTACCGCCGGTGCCCATCGCTTTACTCACCGTCTGTAATGGGCGTCCCAGCCCGTCGAAATACTGGGTGTTCTGTTTTACCTGCCGCACGTTATTATTGCCAGCTACGGCCGCAGGATCGGTCATCGGCACCGATGGCTCCCAGGTACGGACGTAGTTGATACTGGTATTGCTATAAGCGGCGGGTACAGCTTGCGCACTTGCTGCCGGTTGGGTACTTCCATTCGGCTGCTGGGCATAAGTATCCGCAATACCTACGGTAAGGAAACTAACAGCAAAAAGTTGGATAAATCGCCTCATAAGGTCCGGGATGATGTTATTGAATAGTACAGCACAATTGCCACTACAGTACGGTTAACAACAAAATAAACACATCGGCGCCACATATTAAAAAAATCATTTCCACAGGTCCCGTTCCTATATCATTCCTATAGCGCTCCTGTATCATTCGTATAACATTCGTATAGTCATTGTATAAGCTAACCCTATCCAAACTTATACGATGGCTATAGAATCGGTATACCTTGCCTATACAATGACTATAGCCAGCTTATACAATGCTTATACAACGGTTATAGAACGCTTATACAACATGTATACAATTACCTAATAACCAATCCTCTACGTGCACACTTCCCTATATACCCCTCCCTATCCGGCAATAGGGCCGCTTATCCCTTCCCTGACTGCGGGTATATAGCGTTCAGGAGCAGGAAGCACATTTTTCGCTATTTTTAGCGCCTAAACCTATTTTTACTAATACGACTAACCTTATGGCTGATAACAATTTTAAGCCCTTTGTACCTGCGGAGGTGAACATGAAAGAATTCACACTCAAATCCATTGTGCTGGGCTGCATTTTCGGTGTCATCTTTGGCGCCGCAACTGTTTACCTGGCACTGAAAGCAGGTCTGACTGTCTCCGCTTCTATCCCTATCGCCGTGATAGCCATCACCCTTGGGCGGAAATTCTTTAAGACAACTATCCTGGAGAACAACATCATCCAGACCACCGGCTCCGCTGGTGAATCCATTGCCGCAGGCGTGGTGTTCACCCTACCCGGCTTCCTGTTCCTCACCGATGGCGGTGGCGACCAATTCTTCAACTACATCACCATTCTGATACTGGCCATCTTCGGGGGCGTATTGGGTACCCTTATGATGATACCGCTGCGCCGGTCCCTGATCGTGAAAGAGCATGATACCCTTCCTTATCCGGAAGGTACTGCCTGTGGCGATGTACTGAAAGCGGGTGAAAAAGGGGGCGATTTCGCCAAAATGGCCTTCCTCGGCCTGGGCTTCGCCTTCGTGTATGCGGTACTGCAGAAAATACTGCATATCATCGCAGAAGCGCCGGCCTTCATGACCAAACAAAGCAACCGCTTCTTCCCCTCTGCCCGCGTCAGCGGCGAGATCACCCCTGAATACATGGGCGTAGGCTATATCATTGGCCCCCGCATCGCGGGTGTGTTGGTAGCCGGCGGCGTACTGTCCTGGTTAGGATTGATCCCCCTGCTGGCATCCCTGGTACCAGCCGATATCATCGCCGGCCAGTTGGTGAAGCTGGGTTATCTCGCTAACCTCAACACCCCCGGCGGTCAAGGTGGCTGGGACCCTGCCACCCATACTTTTGCCAACTACTCTTCCGCTATCTACTACGCCTATGTAAGGCAGATCGGTGCCGGAGCAGTAGCAGCAGGTGGTTTCATCACCCTGATCAAAACCATCCCTACTATCATCAACTCCTTCAAAGGCAGCATCGGCTCTATCAAAGAGCGCAACGAAGCATCCGCCGACGGCACCGTACCTCGTACGGAACGCGACCTCAATATCAAAGTGGTACTGTTCGGCAGCCTGGCACTCGTATTACTGATGGCCTTCCTGCCCCAGCTGCCGGGCGACTCTATCGGTAAAAAATTGCTGGTAGGTTTGCTGGTAGTGATCTTCGGCGCCTTCTTCGTAACGGTATCCAGCCGTATCGTAGGCCTGATAGGTAGCTCTAACAACCCCATCTCCGGTATGACCATCGCGACCCTCATGGGTACCTGTCTGGTGTTCATTGCCGTAGGCTGGACCGGTAAAGTATACGAACCCATGGCACTGGTAGTAGGTGGCATGATCTGTATCGCCGCTGCCAACGCAGGTGCTACCTCCCAGGATCTCAAGTCCGGCTACATCGTTGGAGCCACCCCGCGCAACCAGCAGCTGGCCCTCTTCATCGGTGCGATCGTATCCTCCATAGTGATAGGGCTGACCGTGAAGTTCCTGGACAAACCCACCGCCGATATGATCAGCAAAGGTGTAACAGACCACGCGATCGGTAGCGCTTACTACCCCGCTCCGCAAGGTACCTTGATGGCCACCCTCGCGAAAGGTATCCTCTCTTTCAACCTCGACTGGCAATTTGTACTGGTAGGGGTATTCCTGGCTATTACCATGGAACTCTGTGGCGTGAAGTCCCTGTCATTCGCGGTAGGTGCCTACCTGCCATTGTCCACCACCTTGCCCATCTTCGTAGGTGGCGCTATCCGTGGCGCGGTAGAACACCAACAAAAGAAAAAGAACATTAAACTGTCTGCCGAAGAAGAAGAACTGGGCAAAGGCAACTTGTTTGCTACCGGCCTGGTAGCAGGTGGTGCGGTAGCTGGCGTGATCATCGCCATCCTGTCCGGCATCGATACCTTCCATATCTTCGGTCTCAAAATAGACCTGCCGGGGGCACTCGCGGCGGTCAACTGTGAACACTGGCTCAGCGATCTGCTCAGCACCGGTGGCTACTTTGTATTCGGTACCGCCTTCTTCGTATTGATGGGTCTGACACTTTATCTGGTCGGCCGCAAGGTTTGATCATACAACATTCAATAAATAGCAATAACTTAGTACGGAGTGCCCGACAGCACTTCGTACTTGTTTTATAAATCTTCGTTGACTATGCGCAACTTACTGATCGCTTTATCCTGTACCGTAACCCTCTTAGCCGGTTGTAAAAAAGAAGAGGATGGACCTCCGCGTAAATTCATCTCTTTCAGACTGGATGAAAAGATCGTCCTCTCTGAAAAACCCCGGGCCTTATTGGTACCCGCCAATCTTACAGATAATGATCCTACCAACGATCATACGTCGCTGGTATTAAGTGGTTATAGCTATAAAGGGGAATTGATCACGTTCACTTTACATACGGATGCACCGATGTTCGTGCCAGGCGTTTACTCCAGCACTACCGCGGGCAACACCATGTCCGTGGAGCTGAACGATACCGGGCTGACCACGCTGGTCAGCGACGATGAGAAAGGTTCACTGACGGTACGGATATTAGAGCTAAAAGACAGCACCATTCAAGCCAGCTTTGACGCCGTACTCGAAGACCTCTACGAAGAAACACCACCCCGCTCCGTATACAACGGCTTCTTCCGGGCTACCATGACAACGAAACAATAACAATGACTGCTACACGAAATCCAGGTAACCATACGGGTGCTGCAGGATGGCTTTGTCATCGGCAGACAACCACTTGTTCAGTAAGGTAGCGTACACACTCTTGAAGTCCACTTTGTACTGCAAGTCGCCATCTACCAGGTTCACCAGGTCAGGGCCTTCATTGATCAGCCCTTGCTTTTTCAGTCCGCCACTTATCATAAACATATTATTGGCGGTGCCATGGTCGGTACCGCCACTGGCATTCTGTCCTACCCGCCGTCCAAACTCCGAAAAGGTCATCACCACCACATCCTGGAAACGGTTATTCTTCTTCAGGTCCTGTACAAATACATTCACTGCCTCATCCAACTGATTGAATAAACGTTCCTGCTGCCCCTGCTGCCCCACATGGGTGTCAAAGCTACCGTGAGACACATAATACACCTTCGTATTGATATCCGACATGATCAGCTCCGCAATGGTCTTCATCTGTTTGCCCAGATCCGAGTTAGGGTATTGCTCCTTGGACTTGTAGGTTTTGAACTGCTGCTGTATATAGGAGGCCGAAGAGATGGTCTCTCCCATCGTCTTGTATAAATAGTCTACGTTCTGATGATCGTCTTGTGTAGGATGCGCCTTCAGCAGGTCGTTGAAGTACGCACCATTGCTGGCATTATAGAGCCGGTTGGGATCGGAGAGCGCCAGCCCTTTGGCAGCATTCCCCTTCAAAGCCAGGCTTAGCGTATCGTCTATTTCCAATGCCTGCGTGGGCTTGTCACATCCCTTACATTGTGCATCCAGGTAACGGCCTATCCAGCCGGTAGTCCAGTAGTCCTTCGACTCACTGGCAGTATGCCAGATATCCATAGATCGGAAGTGAGAACGGTCCGGATTAGGATACCCTACATTGTTCAATACCGACAACGATCCCTCATCGTACAGCGCCTTAAAACTCTTCAGCGCAGGATGTATGCCGATATCATCGCTGAGCGATAATGCCTGCTCCCTTTTGATTCCCAATGCCGGCCGCATGCGGTAGTAAATATCGTTACGGTAGGGAATAACCGTATTGAGGCCGTCGTTGCCACCGGACAGTTGTACGATCACCAGCACTTTATTACCCGGCGGTACCAGCGCCCCTTTCTCCAGTGCTTTTAAAAACTTAGGCAGGAGTGCCGCTGCGGATGCCAATGATCCTACCTGTAAAAACCGTCTTCTGTTAATGATCAGCATAAGTGTCGTTTTTAAAAAGTGGAGTAAAGCATCAGCACAGCTGGTATTCCGGCGTGCTCATTACATCTATGGTAACTGTTTTGATATAGTTCTCGCGGGAGGAAGCATCCGCATATTTTTCCAGCAAGGCATTGCTGACAGCGCCGGAATTTTTTTGCAGCAAAGTAGCTGCAATAGTGGTAGCCAGCCGTTCCCTGGGCACCTGCCCGTAGCTCTGCACATAAGGGTCCCAGTTGACCCGGGCGTTGACCTTGCGGGCGTATTGTCTTTTCAGGAAATCGTTGATCTGTAATGTCTGCCGGTAGTTTTTTCCTTCTCCCATCTCGGGTGTCAGCTCTTTGGGTTGCACATTGAATGCCTGCGAATACAGGATGATCTGCGGCACACGCAGCCGGAACATGAGGCTGGAGCTGTCTATCCAGCTACGTCCTCCCGGCCAGCCAGCTACATTGGGAGGATAGAACAACAGCTGTCCCAGTACCCGCTGGAATACCAGCATCACCTCCTCCTGTTCAAAGTCCATCGGCACCGTACGGCGGATACCTACCAGCAACTCTACCGGCGACTTGATACGGTTGCCAATATAACGGTCATCATAAAACCAGTCGGACATAAAGATCTCTTTCATCAGTGCTTTGATGTCATAACCGGATTGATAGAATTTATCTGCCAGCTGATCGATCCGTTGCGGATCGGGCGTATCATTTACAAAGTAGGAAAAGAGCTTACCGGCAATAAAGCGGGCGGTTTGTTTTTGTTCCAGCAATATTTTCAGTACGTCGTCGCCATTGAAGTTGCCCGTTTTGCCCAGCACTGTCTTTTCTCCATCGTCATGTACTTTGTTACGGAATACAAATTGGCCCATCTCATCAAATCCCCATCCGGTGAAGGCTCTGGCGGCTTCTTTGATATCTTTTTCGGCGTAGTTGCCCCGCCCCATGGTGAATAGCTCCATCACTTCGCGGGCAAAGTTTTCGTTGGGGCGTTGCTTACGGTTCTGCTGATTGTTGAGGAACTCGAGCATAGCCGGGCTTTTGGATACGCCGGCGAGCAGGTCGCCGAAGTTGCCCAATGCATTTTCACGGATCACCTGTAGTAGCTGCTGGCTGAACAATACGTTCTGTGTGCGGCAGGCAAAGTGACCATGCCAGAAGAGGGCCATTTTCTCCCGCAGCGGATGATCTGTTTCCGACATGACCAGCATCCAGGATACATTCAGGTCTTTGATACCCTGGTTGTTCATCTGCTGTACCATCTTCTTTTCTTCCTGACTCATGTCCTTCTGTTTGCGATAGTCGGGCAGGTCTTTCTCTGCGATCACCGCCAGCGGCTGCAAGGCACTTTTATCCGGGCCGATCAGGACTTTGTTCACGATCGCTTTGCGCCGTTTGTCGGTCCACTCGTTGATCACGGATAGTGGCTGACCGAAGCCGGCCCTCCAGGCCAGGTGTTGCATTTGTAACTTTTCCGAAGTTGCCATCATATGCGACTGGGTTTATGCCATAAGGAAATCATTCACAATGCCAGGACCCTTCAGGAGATCCATTGCACAAAAACAAGTCCAATTAAGACCATGGAAAACGGAGAAAGTTTAAGCCATGCGGGCGCAGCTATTGTTAAGAGCAAGCGGAGGTGATGGTGGTGGTGCAAGAGGGCAGGATATGGCGGTGATGGCGGGTAGGAAGAAGGTTATGTTGGTGGTGGTAGAAAGAGGAGGAGCAGGATGAGAGGGAGGTTTTATTTATAATGGCGGAAGATACCAGTGTCGAAAGGTGTCCACCAGGCTGCGGTCTGGCCACATGCTTTAAGACCATTGTTAGCCCAGGTATTACAGGTATAGAACAGGTTATAGCTGCCTTTTGCTTCATAGAAAGCATCGGTACGGCCATATACTGCGTCTGTAGGTATCAGGATGGTATGACCACTGCTGTCGAGCGTGAAAGCCGATTTGATATAGGTGACCAGGCGGGCGTATTGTTCGTTGCTGATGAATAGGCGTTTGCAGGTACTATCTTCCAGCAGGGGGTGGTAGTACGTAACGTGCATGGCGGCGGAGCTGAGATTGAAGGCTGCTTTGAAGGCGGTAGCGAAGGTGAGATCGGCCCAGGTGGGGGTATGGAGATAAAATCCTTTATCGCCCCATCCGAATGCAACGTAGGAAGCGGAGCTGTCGCGCGCCAGCGTGTTTTCAAAAGGGGTGAACTGACTCCAGTCGCAGGCCGCATGCCACACAGGCACTACCAGGTCGGTGTGTACGCCGTTAGTAAGTAGGTAGATGGGGACTTCTTCAGCAGTGTTGCCTTCTTTTGCTACGGTGATGGCAGACAATCCAAAGGCTGCTAGCAGGTAAAGTATTACTGCCAGGAGGAGGGCCAGCAGGGTGAAGCCGGTGTATTTGAGCGATTTTTTCAGGCGGATGTGCATGGATGATCGTACAGGTGATAGGTAATAATAATGCTAAAGATGGGATAAAAACGAACAGGTTGACCAATTATTGTTAAACTGATCAACCTGTATAAGTAAAGTATACTACTTTATTATGGTACTGTGGTGTGGTTTACTGTTTTGCCGGGGGATTATTGAAATCCTTATGGGCTTCATAAGTGCGGATATACCGTTCCTTTTTGGCCTCGTAGATGTCGTCGATAGTCACGAGGATACCGGTTTCTTCTACTTTTCCGAATTCATAGTTGGCAGCGGTCCCGAAAGTTTTCATGGAAGCGCTGAGGTTCATATATGAATTGATGAGTGGCGGGATGTTTTCGCCTCTTTCCCGGATATTTTTATTGAGGAGGGTATGTCCTTCTTTGTAGCTGAGGCCTTCCCACATATGATCGTAGGGCGCCAGTTCTTCCTTGGTAATGAGCGGCTCGATGGGAGTGCCGAGGCCGATATTGTCCGGGAAGTAGCTATGCATGAAAGAGAGGAGCATATTGCGGGCCTCGCGGTTATAGTCGGGGTACATGGTCACTTTGCCGAACAGGTATCTGATGTCCGGATTTTTAGCGACGATGGCGCCCAACCCATCCCAGAGGTTATCGAGTGAGTATATCCCTTTGGTGGAGGTGCCTCTGCTTTGGTATTTAGGTTGTACAAAGGAGCGGCCCAGTTCGAGGGTATACGGCAGGTATTCTTTATGAAAGATATCTGACAGGTTAAAAAGGTGCGCAGTGGCGGTGAGTATTTCGCCGTGGGCGTCTTTAGCGGCATCGGTGCATTTCATCAGCCGGTAGCCGGCGATGATCTCGCAGGCATCGGGATTCCAAACGATGAGCTGTTGATAAGGGAATTCAGAGGTATCGTATTCGTCAATGTCGATTTCTTTACCGGTGCCACCGCCTGCTGCTCTGAAAGATAGTTCGCGCAGGCGTCCTATTTCGCGCATTACATTAGGCGAATCGTGATGGGTGATCAGGTAGAGCAGATTCCCGTCTTTGCTGGTGTGCCTCAAAAACTTGTCTTCGGTCAGCTCTTCCAGGATCAGCTTGTGGTCTATGGCTGGTATTATTTCTTGCATATTACTATTTGCTCGCCAGGGAATAAACTTTCTGTCTAACATATGCAGCCCATTCCTGCTGCGATTTATGATTGTCAAAAGTACTGTACGGGATGGGTTCTCCAAAGGTAATGGTAATGGTTTTACCTCTTTGACTGAACATTTCATCAGCCAGGTAGAACATCTCCACGTTTGACTTTATCCCTAGTTTCCTTCTTAGTTTTGAAAGATTATAAAAAAAATTGGAATTTCTACCATCAATGTGGACTGGTATGACATCTTTTTTATATTTCACTGCTTTTGAAATGAAACTTTTATGCCATTCCAGGTCAGCAATACCATCAGGTAGCTTCCGGGATACCAGCCCTGCCGGGAATATCATGGTTGCAGCATCTGATGCGTAGGCTTCATCGATGAGCTTTAACGATTCCCTGGGGTTACTGCCGTGTTTGTTGACCGGCAGGAACAGTGGCTGGAAGTTTTTGATATTCAATAATACGTCATTTACCAGGAACTTCATATCACTTCTTACCGTACCCACCGCCTGCAGGAAAGCGATGCCGTCCAATCCGCCGAGGGGATGATTGGCAGCCATTATAACGCCCCCCGTAACAGGAATGTTCTCCTTTCCTTTCACACTGACTTTGGTATTAAGGTGATTCAGGGCTGCATTCACAAACTCCAGCCCATGCAAATGGCCTACAGCAGCCATGGTCTCGTTAATGTCATCCTCATGCGCTATCCTCTTGATATAGCGCATGATAAATCCCGGCATCCACTTCGCAAGCGTTTTGTTCTTGCTTTTTATCACCTCCTCAACGTCAATGTATTTTTTCGTCTCCGTCAATGTTAGTTCCGTTCAGTGATTTAGTCTTGCTTTCCTATGGTATAAGGAAACTAATCTATAAATATTTTCCGATATCCGGAAAGTGCAAATTTAATATATAGAAACCAGACTAATACGTGTTATCCTATCTACTAGGAAGAAAAGTTTACCCACAGCGCCGTATTCCCCTAACAGTAGCCGATGGAAAAAGCGGGTAAGAAGGCTGTGTTACCATTTTTTTAAAAAAAATCGGAGGCTGGGTGTCCAATTTGTCTGGTTGGCCGTCTTTATACTAATGAAAGCGAATGACCAGGAGCAAATTATCCGCATGCTGGAGCAGTATGCGAACGGGACATTATCCGGAGAGGATGCGGTGCGGTTCCAGTCCTGGCTGGCGGAGGTGAGTCCGGCGGAGTTTCATGCGGCGCTGGACCAATGCCAGGATCTGCCGGCTCCGCTAGGTGCATATCCAGCTATGAGCGATGCTTTCAGGGAGGCGCTGGAGCGTAAGCTGGATGCGGCTACGCTGGCGGCATTACCGGCACCTACCGGAGGGCGCAAGCGGCATTTGCTGGTGCGTGTAGCAGCCGCCGCGGCGGTATTGATAGGGATCGGCACCGGCATTTATTATTTATGGCGGCCGGCAGGATCTCCCGGTAAACAGCTGGTGACGGCGGCTGCGGTCGCAGACCAGGCTCCCGGAGGCAACCGGGCCTTGCTGACACTGGCCGATGGCAGCACCATCGTACTGGACAGTGCCCGGGATGGGCTATTGGCACAGCAAGGTGCAACACAGGTGATAAAACTGAAAAACGGCCAGTTGTCCTACAAAGGGGCGGCCAGTAATACGTTGACTTACAACACAATCTCTACCCCCAGGGGCGGCCAATACCAGATAGCACTGGCCGATGGTACGGTGGTGTGGCTGAATGCCGCTTCATCGCTGCGGTTCCCCTCTCATTTCGGCGGTAGCAGCCGGGAGGTGGAATTGACAGGAGAAGGTTATTTTGAGGTAGCGCCCATGGCGAACCAGCCTTTTCGGGTAAAAGCCGGCAATACGACGGTGGATGTGCTGGGTACCCATTTCAATATCAATGCCTATACTGATGAGCAGACCCAGACCACTACGCTGGTGGAGGGGGCCGTAAGATGCCGGCAAGGCAACAGTGATGTGGTGTTAAAACCCGGTCAGCAGGCGCAAGTGAACAATGAAGCCCTGCGATTGGTTAAAATGGCCGACCTGGAGCAGGTGCTGGCCTGGAAGAACGGTTATTTTCAATTTGACGGCACACCGCTTCCGCAGCTGATCCGCCAGATCGCACGCTGGTACGACCTGGAGGTGCAATATGAAGGTCAGCCGCCGGCGCGGGAATTTAGTGGTAAGATCAGCAGGACGGCTTATTTATCCGGTGTGATGAAAGCATTACAACTCAGTGATGTGCATTGCCGGCTGGAGGGCAAGCGGCTGATCATCCTGCCATAAGACCAAAACTAAATAGGATAACATCGATGTCTGAGCAAATCTTTTTATGTGGCGATCCGCGTACGCCACTACTACTTGTGAACGTATGAATATTCCTAACCAATAAAGAAAGAGGGACAATCAAGGCCTGAAAAAGCCGGGGTGTTGGCGCACTCCCGGCTGGACTGTCCAGGTTTTACTAAAAGCACGTTGCTAACTGCTAATTATTTACACCTAAACCATTCAAAGGTATGCATCTATTTATGCAATGCAAAGCCGCGCCCGGACGCAGCGCTTTGCGCAGTGACACCATTCTCCACTACCCGTTCCGGATCAAAATGTTACGGATCATGAAACTAACCACGTTATTGCTACTTTGCGGCCTGCTACAGGTGGGTGCCCGCGGCTTTTCGCAGCAGATCACCATTTCCCGCAAGAACATTTCCCTTAGCCGTGTATTCGCCATCATTCAACAGCAGAGCGGCTACTCTATGCTTTATGACAATAAACTCATCAAAGAAGCTGGCCATATCGACATTGCTGTCACCAACGCCTCCGTGGAGACCGTGCTGAATAAATGCCTGGAAGGGCTGCCGCTGACCTACACCATTACCGACCGTATTATCGTGATCCGGAAGCAACCGGCACTACTTAGTATACCGGTGTTGCGGCAACAAATCAGCGGGCAGGTGACGGATGAAGGCGGTCATCCTATACCGGGGGTAACAGTGTATGTGAAAGAGCTGAAGAAAGGTACGCAGACCAACGCAGACGGTAATTTCATGCTCACCGACATCGCGAGCGGCAGCTATACCCTGACCTTTTCCTTTATTGGCTATGACGCCCAGGAGCGGCCGGTAACAGTAGGCGCTGCACCGGTGACACTGACCGTGGTGATGAAACAAGGTGTCAACAAACTACAGGAGATGGTAGTAACGGCGCTGGGTATCAAAAAGGCTTCCAAAGCGGTGACCTACAATGTGCAGACGGTATCGGGCGGAGAGCTGAACAACGTAAAAGATCCGAGCCTGGTGAATACGCTGAGTGGTAAGGTAGCCGGCCTGGTGATCAACAACAGTTCGTCCGGACCGGGTGGTGCTACCAAAGCGGTGATGCGTGGTAACAAGTCCATCTTCGGCAACAACAATGCCCTGTATGTGATTGACGGTATCCCGCTGCCTAACCTGAGTACGCAAAACAACCCGGACGGCTTTGCGGTATCCGGCGGTAGCGATGGTATCTCCAATATCAACCCGGACGATATCGAGAGCGTAACGGCGCTTACCGGCGCCTCTGCAGCGGCCCTGTATGGTAGCCAAGCGGCCAACGGGGTGATCCTGCTGACCACCAAAAAAGGACGTGCGGGCAAGACCAGTGTGAACTACTCGATGAACATGAACTTCAGCACCCCCCTGCTGCTACCGGAGTTCCAGACCACTTACGGCACTACGCCGACGCCCAGCGGGCAGGCGCCTTCGTTCCAGAGCTGGGGGCCTAAACAGTCCAGCAATTTTTCAGCGAAGGATTTCTTCCAGACGGGCGCCAGCTATACACATGCGATCAATGTGTCTACCGGTACGGAGAAGAACCAGACCTACTTTTCTGCCGCAGCTGTCAATGCGAAGGGTATCATTCCTAAAAACACTTTCGACCGGTATAACCTGAATGTGCGCAACAGCAGCTCTTTGTTTGACGACAAGCTGACGCTGGATGTGAGTGCACAGTATATCAGTCAGACACAGGATAATATCCCCGGGCAGGGGCAGTATTTCAATCCGTTGGTAGGGTTATACCTGTTTCCCCGTTCGGATGATTTCAACCAGTACAAGACCTTTGAAAAGTACGATCCCAACCGTAACCTCAACTTACAGAACTGGCCTTACGGCGACCTGGGGATGATGTTGCAGAACCCTTACTGGATCGTGAACCGCAATACTTACTCGCTGAAGCGTAACCGTTTTATCGGATCAGTGGCGGCGCAATACAATATTACCGACTGGCTGAAGGTGACGGGCCGTATACGCCAGGATCGTACCAATGAGATAGAGGATGGCCGTAACTATGCGAGTAATGTGGCCACTTTCCTGAGTGGCACCAATGGCCGTTACAACTATACGCAGCGTGCTATCAAGCAGACCTATGGCGACCTGTTGTTCGGCCTGGATAAGAAGTGGTCTGACTTCAGCCTGCAAGCTAACCTGGGCGCCAGCATACAGGATGTGCTGGTAGAAGGGAATGGCTGGACGAATGGTTACCTGCTGAACTATGCGAACATGTTCACGATGTCGAACATTGATTTCACACGTTGGTCGCCGGTGCAACAATACGATCGCAGTCAGACGCAGGCGATCTTTGCTACGGCGCAGCTGGGCTTTAAAGAGCTGTTGTACTTGGAAGGTACGGCCCGCCAGGAATGGGCTTCCCCGCTGGCTTTCACCAGCAATAAACGCTTCTTTTATCCATCTGTGGGTCTGACCGGTATTATCAGTGAGATGGTACAATTGCCGAAGGCTATTTCGTTTGCCAAGGTGCGTGCCTCTTACAGTGAAGTGGGTAATGCGATCCCTCCCTATATCTCCAATCCTACCATTCCCATCCCTAATGGCGGGGCGATACAGCCTATACATGCCAAGCCCTTTACCGATATGAAACCGGAGCGTACCAGCTCTGTGGAAGCGGGATTGGACCTTCGTTTCTTAGACAATAAGCTGAGCCTCAGCGGTACGTTCTACAACACGCATACCAAGAACCAGTTCTTCAAAGTAGATGTATCTCCATCTGTAGGTTACAGCTCTTATTATATCAATGCCGGTAATGTACAGAACAAGGGTATAGAAGCCAGTGCCGGTTATCATGCCACCTTTGGCAAGGTAAGCTGGAACCCGACGCTGACGTTTGCGCTGAACCGCAGTAAGATAGTGGAGATGATGACCTATACCGACCCGGCTACGGGTACGCTGCGTACACAGGATGAGTTCAAGATATCCGACTTCGGTGGTTATCAGCTGTGGGTGAAGAAAGGCGGTGCTTTCGGCGACATCTATGCGAAGGATATCAAGCGGGATGCCAGTGGTAAGATCGCGCTCAATGATAAGGGGCTGCCTGAAGTAGGTGATTACATCAAGGTGGGTAATGCCAATCCACGGTACCAGCTGGGCTGGAATAACGGTATTACCTTCAAAAACTTCCAGCTGAACTTCCTGATCGATGCCCGTATAGGCGGCGAGGTAGTATCTACTACGGAGGCGATCATGGATAACTTCGGCGTATCCAAACGCAGTGCGGAAGCCCGTGACAATGGCGGCGTGGTGGTAAACGGAACAAAGGTGGATGCGAAGAGTTATTACCAGAACCTGACTGGTGCTACGTCTTCTGCGCTGGCATTATATACTTACAGTGCTACTAACGTACGGCTGCGGGAGATATCGCTCGGTTATACTTTACCAGGTTCGTTATTCAACAATAAGATACAGCAGATCCAGCTTTCTGTAGTAGGTCGTAATGTATGGATGATCTACAAGAAGGCCCCTTATGATCCGGAGATCACTGCCTTTACCACCAATGCCTTCCAGGGATATGACTACTTCGGTATGCCCAGCCAGCGCAATATTGGTGTGAACCTGCGGGTTTCTTTCTAAACCATTGAAAAAAGAAAAGTATGAAGCTATCATTCAAAACGCCGATCGCTATAAAATCAATTGCAGCAGCCCTATTGCCGGTATTGCTGCTACAGGTATCCTGTACTAAAAAATTCGAGCAATTCAATACCAATCCTAATGAGCTGACGGATTCCTTATTAAAGTACGACTATAAATATGTGGGCGCCTTCCTGCCAGGTATGCAGACCAGTATTTACTCTACGGTGGACTGGCAGTACCAGCTGCAACAAAACCTGAATGCGGACCTGTATTCCGGTTATATGGGCATTCCTACGCCGTTCAACAGCGGAAAGAACAACTCTAACTACTTTATGATGGACTGGAACAACTGGTCATTCAAGGTAGCTTATGATAATGTAATGAGTGGGTGGAAGGAAGTGAAGCAACGCGGGGAGCAGCTGCGGCCCGACCTGTTTGCGGTAGCTACCATCATCAAGGTATTGGCGATGCACCGGGTAACGGACGTGTATGGACCGATCCCTTATTCCAAGTTTGGTACCGGTGGGTTTTCCACCTCTTACGATAGCCAGGAGAGTATTTACAATACTTTCTTCCAGGAGCTGGATGCAGCTATTGCCAAGCTGGTAGAGTTTGATCAGACCAATCCGGGCGGGAAGGAGCAGTTGCGGCCATTTGACCTGGTGTATAACGGTGACTATGCGAAGTGGGTACGGTTGGCGAATTCGCTGAAGCTACGGCTGGCGATGCGTATGGTATATGCGAACCGTGCGCTGGCGAAGACGAAAGCGGAGGAAGCGGTGAAACATGCTTATGGCGTGATAACGGACAACAGCGGCAATGCGTTCGTAAAAAGCGGTAATGGTATTACGGTGAGTAATTCCCTGTATGTGATCAGCCAGGAGTATAATGATGTCAGGATGGGTGCTGCGATGGAATCTATCCTGGGTGGTTATAAAGATCCGCGTATGGCCGCCTATTTCCGACCGACGAAAGCCGGTACTTACAAGGGTATCCGTAATGGTATTGATATCCGGAGTAAGGAGGACTATGTTGGATTTTCGGGACTGAACATAGAACGTGCGACACCTATTAAGCTGATGACTGCTGCGGAAGTATATTTTCTGCGTGCGGAAGGAGCGTTGTGGGGATGGGATATGAAAGGGAGTGAGAAGGCTTTGTATGAGCAAGGTATCAGTACTTCTTTTGATCAGTATCAGCTTAGCAATGCGGCTACATATATTGCTGATAAGACCAGTGTTCCTGCGGCATATGCGGATGCGGTGAATACGGTGAACAATACGGCTGCCGGCACTAACATTACGATTGCGTGGGATGATGCCGCTTCTTTTGAGGTAAAGCAGGAGCGGATCCTTACGCAGAAGTGGATCAGTGTGTATCCTGACGGGCAGGAAGCGTGGTCGGAGTTTCGCCGGACGGGTTATCCCAAGTTATGGATGAATGTGGTGAATTACAGTGGGGGTAGTATTACCGGGTTTATCAAGCGTTTGCCATTTCCGCCGGATGAGTATAAGAACAACCGGGATGAGGTGACGAAGGCGACCGGGCTGTTGGGAGGGGCGGATAATGGAGGTACCCGATTGTGGTGGGATAAGAAATAATTATAGCGCTGTTGTTTGTTGCCCAGCTGTGGAAACGCTCTCCGGTGGATACCGGGGAGCGTTCTTTTTTTAAGCTCATTTGATTTTTAACCTGTTGTAAATAAATGTGTTCGCTGCCATTTTCCGGCACTGTAGCTATACCGGCGGGTTATTTGCGGACGCTGTACCGGACTGCATTACACGAATTGGTGATATGCGTACTGTCATAATATCTCATCTTGATACCCTAATTTCTGGTAGGTTACCCTGCTGTCACTATTTCTGAAGAATGCAAACTAACAGGACCATCATTGTATTGAGATATTGCTAAAACTTCAATCCTTTATTATGAGAAAGACCGAGTACTGCCTGGAATTTCCAGCGCCGTCTGCTATCAGTCCATATGCTGAAGCAGCTCAAGAACACACTATTAACTGGGCGATCGACTTCGGCCTGGTGCCTGATCCCAAACATGTGAATGGTTTGCGGAAGGCTAAATTTGGTATTTATGCGGCCCGGGAGTTTCCCGGGGCGAGTTGTGCGGAGATCTGTCTGACGGCGGATCTGATCACATGGTTATTTTTTGTGGATGACCGGTGTGACCGGGCATCTTCTGACCGGGCGGCGGCGGCGACTGTGCGGGTGCAGCTGCGTGATTTCCTGGACATCCTTGATGGGCGACCGGTGGATGCGGACACGCCGATGAACAGGGGGTTGCAGCATGTGATGCAGCGTTTTGCGGCGATCAGTTCACTGTATTTGTATGAGCAGTTATGTCATTACATCCGGGTGTATCTGAATGAATGTTTTTGGGAGATAGACAACCAGGTGAAGGACTATGTGCCGACGATTGCGGAGTACTGGGCGATGCGAGCTAAGACGGGCTTCAGCATTATGTTTCCGCTGGTAGGAATTTTCAGTAAGCTGGAGTTGCCGGACGAGGTGTACAAGCACGAGGTGTTGCAACGTATGGAATTGGCATTGAACCTGGCGGGCGGGTTGGCCAACGACATTCATTCGTTGCACCGGGAGCAGCAGCTGGATACGGCGGGTTTCAACCTGATCTTCATTTTCCAGCAGGAGTTGCAGGTATCGCAGGAAGAGGCGGTACAGTTGCTGATGGATCATCACAATGACCAGTTGTCATTGTTGGAGCAATGCCGTCGTCAGCTGCCTTATTGGGGCAAACGTATCAACGAGCAGTTGAACACTTATGTAGACGGGCTTTTTGTGGTATTGAAGGCCTATTATGATTGGGCGCTTGACAGTAATCGTTATGCTTAGGTTGTATTAAAAGACTTCGAAATGACGGATCAGTTTGCTCAATGAGATATACAGGTCATTGTAAAGCAATGGTTTTGTAAGGAATCCATTGGCACCTGCCCGCAGGATGGCTTCGCGCGCTTCTTTGAATGCGTCGCCGGAGATGATCAGTACGGGAACATCCTTAATGGATGCCGTGTTACGGATATGCATCAGGAGGTCTTCACCTCCTGAGTTTTCCATATGCAGGTCGGAGATAACGAGGTCTGGTTTTTCTTCGATGATGAGGGCCAGTCCATTTTCTACGCTTTCTGTCATGATGGGTTCTATGCCCATTTTTGTCAGGAATTTTCGAAGAAGGATACGGGTCATTTTATCATCTTCGACGACGACTACGCGTGCGCCGGAGAAGCGTCCGGATTTGAAGTCGAAGGGTTCTGTTTCGGATATACTTTCTGTGACCAGTTCGAGTGGTGTACTGAATGATACGGTGGTGCTGTTATCTTTTTCATCGGCGGTGACGATGATACGGCCTTCCAGTAGTTCGACGAGGTGTTTGGTAATATAGAGACCGAGGCCGGTGCCTTCTATGAAGTTATTTCTTTCGCTTTCGAAGGGGAGGAATACGCGATCTATTTTTTCCCGGCTGATGGTGCCTTTGTTTTTGACCTGGAAGAAGATATGTTCGTCGTTGCCATGTACTTTGATCATGACCTGGCTATCGGGTTGTGAGAATTTCACGGCATTGGAGAGGAGGTTATTAATGATCTTGGTCAGTACTATTTTATCGCTATTGACCAGTACGGGTAGTCGTTTATCGAAGTCGACCATGATGGTGATACCTCTGGTGTTGGCGACGTAGCTGTTCATGGTAGCGCAGTGCTGGACGTAGCTGCGGAGGTTGAGTGCTTCTTTTTTGATGGTATAGAAGCGGCCGGATTCTATGATAGAGAGGTCGAGTACACTATTGACGATATTGCGTGCGGTGTAGCTGGCGGCGTAGAGGTCGTCTATTTCGGCAATTTCGTCGGAGTTCATATATTTTTCTTTCCGGAGTTGGAATAGTTGGGAGATCATGAATACGCCGTTGAGGGGGGTACGTAGTTCATGACAGGTTTCGCGGAGGAATGCGCTTTTGGCGGACAGTACGTTATTGGAGTGTTTAAGGGCGGAGAGGAGTATTTCTATTCTCCGGATGTAGGAGAACATGATAAGGAAGATGAGGAACAGGAAACCGCCGGTGGTGAACCAGCGCATGATGTTGGCATCTTGTGGATCAAGCTGGAGGGGTTTGATGATTTTGTAGTGATAGTTGAGTTGTACGCCGACGGTAACGAAGATACCTGCGATGAGGCAGGCGATGAGTAGTTTTCTTTGTTTGTAGAGGAGGAATGATCCCCAGATGTGGAATACGATCATGAACAGGAAGGCCATGATGACTTCTACGGGTACGGCTGTTCCCAGGGCGGTGGCCCAGTATATGGTGGCTACGCTGTGGATGGCGAACATGGTAGCGTTGGCGTAGAAGTATTGTTTTCGTCTATTGAGCAGGAATACGGCGCAAAAGCTGACGGCTTCCAGGATAACGGGGATGAGTATAAACAGGGAGCTCTTCAGGTAATAAAAGAATAGACCTATGCCTAATACCATTGCCACCATTATGAGTGTCAAGGTATTGATAATAACCACTGATCTTCGTTCCGTTGCGTCTTCTAAGCCTTGGGTACCTGTTTTGAGCAGGCGCATTAGGGTATCTTTCATCATAAATGGATTTTGAGGCTGGTGAATGGCAATACTATCTACTGCACATGTCCGGGATATGGTTATTTCGATGCGGAAATAACAAATTAGCCAATGCAAGTTAGCAGTTAAGTTAACCAATTGTTAACCATAATCAGATAATCGTATGTACTTTTTTTTGAGTAGGTGGATTTGGTAGGATGAGGATATGATGTATTATATTATCATTTCGTCATTTCCTTTTTGTTGAGATCATATTATTTCTTACATTCAATTACACTTTAGGGAACCATGTAATTCCGTCTTACAGCTGTTATTACGTTGATTTTAAGGAAACCAGATCGCTTTTATTCACTATTCTTTTATAACCCAAATTTCCACTTGCTATGAAGCACGTATCGATGAAAAACTTTGAAGTACTGTCACGTACTGTACTCAGTCATGTTAACGGCGGAGGCGCCAGTTTAAGCCAGGCCAACTGTAACACCGGTGCGATCTGTACGATCGACGAGCCTGCGTGTGGCGGTAGTACGTTTACCTGTTATTGTCAGTTCCGTGATGGGATTGTAGGTAAGTGTACGGGCAGATAAGCCGTTTTATAGCCCGGTGTGTGGTTGACATTCGCACCGGGTTGTTTTCTTTTTCCGTCTTTTTTATGCTGTTATCATTCCGTTCCGGCGGTGATGGTGGTAATTCCTTTTGTTTCATTTTCCTCCCTTTTGTTATGAAAAAAACGATTGTTCTTTCATCTTTTGAAGCGTTAGGCCGGCGGGCACTGGGCGGCATCCAAGGTGGTGGCGGCCGGTTGGCGGCGGCTGTTTGTAATACCGGTAAAGCATGCAGTGTATGGGCGCCATCCTGTGGTGATGGTGGTTTTGTCTGTTATTGTGATTATAAGTTTGGTATTATCGGTACTTGTAAAGGTATTTAATAGCTGTCCCTTTTTAGTTTACTCCGGTGGCGTGGCTGCCGGAGTATTTAGTTTTGTTTGTTGCCGATATTCTGGAGGTCGACGTTCCAGTTGTCTTTGATATACTTTCTCAGTAGCTGATGTTTTTTGCGGATCAGTCCTTTTTTATCGAATTTTTCCGAGAAGTAATTTTTTTCCAGTTCTTCCTCTGAGTATCGACACATGATGTACAAGTAGTTTTTCAGGTCATTTTTTGGCGAGGGGATCTTGGTGGGATCGGAGGGATCTGGTGCGAGATATCCGTTGTCGTACAGGTTGTTTACTGAGGCTTTAAGTTGTTGGTATTTGCTGACCTGGAAGAATGCTTCGGGGAGGGGTAGTTTTGCCTTTATCTCTTCGGTGGTGCCGTAGAAGAGGGTAGAGAAGAACAGTGAGTTGAGGCTGGCTTTCCAGATTCTTCGTTCTTTCTCTAATTGTTTGGGGAAGTTGGCATCCAGTCCTGGTAGCATGATGAAGTTGAATCCTGCTATGGGATTTGCCAGGGTATCGGGTTTGGTATTATTTCCTGCGTCGTATTGCAGGATACCGCCCAGGAGTATTTTTCTAGGCAGGTATTTTTTGAGGAAGTCCTCGGGATAGAAATCGAACCAGTATTGCTGGATAAAGTTCATGACGGCGGGCAATGCGGTTTTATCGGCTGGGTGTTCCATATTGAGTCCGTAGTAGCCGATAATAGCATATTCGTATTCTGACTTAGGGTATTGATATAGTACGTAGGTACCGTATTTGTTGTACCAATCCACTACTTGCTGGTCGTACGGGGCATTTCCCTGTGGTATTTTATAGTAGGTATTTTCTTTTTCGGAGACCTGTACTTTTTCTTTTGCACAGGCGAGTGCTGTTATTATGAGCAGATAGCTGCAAACTGTCCTGACGTTTTTATGCCACATATTTATGGATTTTGGGTCAATGATGGATTGTTGGCCAATGCTTCGTCCGGTATTGGCAGCAGGTAAGCGTTGGCGCCTTGTTGCAGCCGGAAAGTGCGGACGGCATTTTGGACTTTATATGTGTGTGTGAAGGCTGGCCGTTGCCATCTGCGGAGGTCGAACCAGCGATGTTCTTCGAAGCAGAGTTCTCTGCGACGTTCTTCTTTGCAAAGTTGCAGGAGTTTTTTCATATCTCCATTAAAGTCTGCGGCAGCCAGTGGTTGATAGAATGCGGGATTGAACCGGGTGCTACGTAGCTGGTTGAGTGCATCTATGGCTTTTGCGGGATTGAATCCTTGTGAGATGGCGAGGTTAGCGGCGGCTTCTGCCCTGTTGAGATATGCTTCGGCGAGGCGCCAGCATTTGCCGATGCCGGTGTTTGCTATTTTATTCACTTTATATCCATCTGTTTCGAATGCGAAGAAGTTATCTGGCCGGAGGTCTGTTGATTCGTATAATGCTTCCAGTTCGTCGGATACATAGTATCCGGATTCGGAGCGGGAGTTACTGTTGGCAGTGAGGAGGAGGGTAAGTTCCGTTTCGCTGCCGGTGTAAAACAATATTTCTTCGTTGCTTAACTCGAGGAATGAGGGTTTGGTAGATGCAGCCGGTGGTGTAGGCGAGGGAACGGCAGCGAGCCCTAATGTGGTGAATCGTGGAGGTACTTTTAGTGTTGTGAGTGGCAGTGCTTCTTTGAGGAGCAGGTCGGTGTAATAAATTACGTCTTCCCATTTTTCCATGTAGAGGAATATTCTGCCGGCGATGAGCCAGGCGGCGCGTTTATCGATGCGGGCGTGGGTGGGTTCGGCGGGCAGTTGTTCGAGCAGGGAGCAACCGGCTCTTACGTCGTTGACGATCTGTTGGTAGACGGTCCCGACGGTGTTGCGTGGCGGGAGGGCATCTTTGATGGTAGCGGAGAGGATGAGAGGTACTCCTGGGGCGAGGCCATTGTTGCTATCGTTGTAGGGAGCGGCGTAGAGGTTGACCAGCATGAAGTAGTAGTAAGCGCGGAGGATGCGGGCTTCTCCTTCCACTTTCATTTTCAGTTTCTCATCGCCGGCAACTTTATTGATGACATCGAGGATGGCATTGGCACCTTTGATGCGGTTATAGTATTGTGTGTAGGCATCGGGGAATCCGGCGCCGGCGCGTTTCATTTCTTTATACAGGTTGCGATCCCAGGAGTAGGCTGGCAGGCCGGCTGTGCTGGCATCGTATGGTGTGTTGTTCTTGAGTGGGATGTATTTGACATCATCATCCAGCATGGAGAGGAAGAAGTGGACAGGTTGTGAGGGGAGCGGGTATGTTTCGGACAGCAGGAGTTGTTCCAGCTGTTTGATATTGGCAGGTACCTGTTCGTCTTGCGGGCGTTCTTCCAGGAATTTTTTGCAGCTGGCACAGAGGCAGCAGATGAGTGCTGCCAGGAGGAGCAGTGGTGGTATCAGGTGTTGCTGGTTCTTTATCGCTTTCATTGGTCGAATACTAAAAGTGTGAATGATGATCAGATTTTCAGAATCCTAACATAACGCTGAAGTAATAGCTTCGGTAGCGTGGCAGGATGGCTGTATTTTCTGTGGCGGACATGTATCCCAGTTCTGGGTCTTGTCCTTTAAGTTGTTTGTTAGCCCATAAGAAGGCATTGTTAACACCGGTGGTGACGGTGATCTGCGTGACGTGGCGTGTCCATTGCCGGACGATATCGTCGAGGTTACAACGCAGGGAGATGTTATTACAGCGGAGGTTAGCGGCGCTGACGGTACGCAGGTCGCTATAGTTGTATAAAGTGTACCGATAGAGGTTACCCTCTTTATCAAGCATGGATACATCGCCGAAGTAGGGGGCGATTGAATAGGAGGGGGGTAGTATGCGGAAGCTGGTGACGGCGGGTACATTGGTATGTTTTTCGTCGCCCGGTTGTTTCCAGCGGGTGTTAAGTTCTTTGCTGACGTTGCGGTCGGGGGTAGGTAATCGCCAGTATCCGCCATCGCCGCCTTGTGCCAGTGGGTTGAGGCGTACGTAGCCACCACCCTGGTAGCTGAAGCTGGCAGCGAGGGACCAGCGTTTGTAGCGGAGGTTGGTGGTGAGGCCACCGGTGAAGGTCGGCTCTGAGGCGCCCTGGTAGAGGAGGTAGTGCTGTGGGCGACCTTCTCTGAGTAGTTCGGTTTTGGGATCTACATCGAGGCTGTAGAAGTTAGGCTGTCCATCCTGGGCGGAGAGGCCGGCATATCGGAATGACCAGATGCCCCCTACGGGTTTGCCGTTGACGATGCCGCTGCCGGACAGGAGTGCTTTGAGGGAGGCATTTTCCCTGACATGGTATACTTCGTTGCGGTTGTAATTGAAGACCCATTGGATGTTCCAGGTCCAGTCTGTAGTGGATACCGGTTTGGCGAAGATGGAATATTCGTATCCTTTGTTCCTTATTTCGGCACCATTGATATATGCTTCTGCGACGCCGAATTCGACGGGCACGGGTTGTTTGAGTAAGGCATCTTTGGTGCGTTTGTTATAGTAGTCGAAGGAGCATCCTATGCGGCCATCCAACAGTTCTATTTCGATGCCTACGTTGAGGGCGCGGGTACGTTCCCAGCGGAGGTCCTGATAGGGGAGGCCGCCGATGCGGATGGTACCTGGTGTATAAGGGTCGGTGGTGTTAGTGAGCCAGAGTACGGGTGCGATGGCTGGTACGGTATTGCCCTGGTATCCCCAGGAGGCGCGTATGGCGAGTTGATCGATGGTTTTGCTTTTGTTCAGCCAGTTTTCTTCTTTGATGTTCCATCTTACGCCAGCGGACCATACCGGGTTGAACCGGTCGGGTGAGGAGGCGGAGATGCGATTGGAGGCATCGGTGCGGGCGTTGAAGGAGACGATATATTTCTGCCGGTAGGCGTAGGAGGCGTTACCGAATACGGAGAGGAAGTTATACTGTTTAAAAGTACGTGCAGACAGGAGTTCTTCCGGTTCGGGATCGACGAAGAGGCGTGTGCCGGTGAACGGTTCCTGTGGTTGGCCGCCGAGGATACCTCTATAGGCGGTGCTGCGTATTTCGGCGCCTGCCAGGGCGGAGAAGGAATGTTGCAAGGTGGGGCCGACAGGACGTGAGAACTGTAGCGTGCTGCGTACGGTATAACTTCTCATCTGCAGGGTATCGGTATTGACGATGTCTTTCATGCCGGCATTGGCCGGGTCGAAGTCGGCGCCTCTTTGTAAGGCGGCGGCGTAGGAGTGTTCGTCTGCCCAGCGGCGGTTGTAGGTATTGACGAATCGGGGTGCGAATAAACTTTCCCAGAGTAGGTGTTTACCCAATCTTATTTTGAGCCATGCGGAGAGGTTGATATCATCGTTTTTGCTGGTATTGCCGGTATGTTGCAATTCATTGAGGAAATTGAAATGCAGCAGTGGTGTGTTGGCGGAGAAATCTGCCGGGCGGTATTGCGGGCCGAGAGAAGCTTCGTAGTACTCTTCCGGTTTGATGGCGCGGTTTGTATTGTAGGCGTATTCGTATGGATTGAGCCCATCATAGAAACCTTTGACCCTGCGGAAGGAGGTGTTCAGCTGTACGCCTAATTCGATGGCGTTGGTGATCCTGAACGTCGATTTCAGCAAGGAGCTGATGCGTTTCATATCATTCCCTTTGGCGTTGCCGGCTTCGTCCATATAACCTATGGAGGCGTAATAGGTGGCGCGGTGGCCACCGCCGCTGATATTGAGGTATGTATTTTTGGATATGCTGTTACGGAAGAGGATATTGAACCAGTCGGTGTTATTCTTTTCCAGTATTTCCATTTCACGGTTATATTCTGCCTGGTCGATCTCTTTATTGGCCCAACGTTGCCATAGTCCGTCGTAGGCTACCTGTGGTACTCTGCGATCGGGGTATATGGTACCATCTTTCAGTACTTCTTTGGAGAGGGCGACCCTTTCGGCGGAGTTCATGCGATCCATGGTGCGATAGGAGGGTTTATCGGCGATGGATATTTCTGTGCGCAAGGTAATGGAAGGGGGGCCGACCTTGCCTTTTTTGGTGGTGACGACGATGACGCCGTTGGCAGCTCTTGCACCGTATATGGAGGTGGCGGCGGCATCTTTGAGGATGGTGACGGAAGCGATATCATCAGGGTTGAGTCCGAGGATACTGTTTCCGATAACGCTTTGCCGTGCCTTGAGGGCGATCATTTCGCTGGTTTGCAGGGCGCCTTTATCGAAGCCCTGTTCATAGAATTCCCAATCTTCGCGTACGACACCATCTACTACCCATACAGGTTCGCGGCTACCGACGAGGGTAGTGGCGCCCCTGATACGGGCGATAGGATTAGCGCCGACGGCGCCGGAGGTGATGCTGACGGCGAGGCCGGGTACTTGTCCCTGCAAGGATTGATCGAGGCGGTAGTAGCCATCTGAGGCGGCGGTACATCTGAGTTTACTGAGGGCGCCTGTTATCTCCCAGCTTTGTTGCTGCTGGTATCCATTGACGACGACCTCTTTCATCTGTTCTGACAGTTTGCGGAGGCGGACATCGTTTAATTGTTTATCATCTGCTGACAGGGTTAGCTGGTAAAATCCTATGCAGGTGAATTTTAGCCGGCTGACAGGATTGGTATTGATGCTAAAGAAGCCATTCCTGTCGGTATGTGTGCGTTGGCCGTCGCTGCACCAGATGCTGGTGAAGGGGATGGGTTGGTTATTTTCGTCGTGGACGTACCCGGTGATCTGTTTAGTAGTTGTATCTGTGGATGTTGGCTCTGGGAGGAGTGGTTCACGGATGATGATCACTTTTCCGCGGAGGATATATTCGAGACGGGTACCTGTCAGTGCTTTATCCAATATGGTGGTAAGCGGGACGTTGTCCATATTGATGGTGATCCTGCCTTTGGAGGGATGTTCTTTCTGGTAGGTATATATGAATTCGAAATCTACCTGGTGTTGCAGGTGCGCGATGAGTTGATTGAGGGTGGTTTTTTTCACGTGTACGGATACCAAGGGGACAGTTGCCTGTCTGGCAATAGCCAGCAGTGGCAGTAATGTGCCCAGGCAGCAGATCCATCCGTATAACCTAAAGTGCCGGCAGGCGCGCGATATCTTTTTGTCATGTGACTGCCGTTGTACTTTTTTTGCAAATAAAGCGTCCAATTGTATTACTATACTGTTTTAGTGCTACAGTTGATTTTGATTGTTCACTCCTGCCCTTTCAGTAGCTAAAATGTTTTAGCAATCCACCTTATTAAGCGACCAGCTTTTCAGGTATGAGGGTTAGGGATGTGTAACCTATTTAATAAAAAGGGGAGTCTAATCCATCCAAAGAAATACGCTCACTCTGTTGTGTCGACAATTATTCTGATCAGCGATTCAGCTCTTAGTAAAAATACTTCTTTTAGAGATGATTCGAATAAATAAAAAAAAACACGGGTGTGTAGGATTTACACAATTGTGGCAGGGAGGGTGCGGGAGGAAGAGGAGGGGTTGGGAAGGAGCGGGGGCAAGGAGGGGGCCATTAGATTGTAGGAAGAGGAGGGGTTGGGAAGGAGCGGGGGCAAGGAGGGGGCCATTAGATTGTAGGAAGAGGAGGGGTTGGGAAGGAGCGGGGGCAAGGAGGGGGCCATTAGATTGTAGGGAGAGGAGGGGAAAGGAGGAGGAGTTGGGAGGGAGCGGAGGGACTAAGGAAGGGTAAAAGGAAGTAAGGAGGCGTAGTCAGGGCAGGGAGTAATTGTGGGGAAGTAAGGGATGTTTAAGGGCTGTTCCTGTGAGAGGGACCTGTGAGAGAGGGTAAAGAGGAGAGGAATAAGACATGGGGGGTATTGTAATTATCAAGTAAGCGATAGTTAACGTATGGATATAGGTAGCTTATAGGAGAACTATACGAATGATACAGGATAGGTGGACGCGAGCTATAAGCAATTCACCATCAGGCTATTACAAGACTATTTGTCTCTTTATAGCAAATAGAGCAGCAATATTTGCAAACCCGCCACCAATCAACATTTAACTATTTAATCCTCTGCTACTTAGCTGGTTGCCGGGTACCGAATATAAGGGTATCTCCTTTTTGTTTGATGGAGATCTGGAGGGCTTCGGAGAGGGTGGCGGTAAGGGTAGCCAGGTCTGTAGCGGTAAGTTTTGCGTTGACGAGGATGGCGGATATTTTTTGTTGCTGAAAGACTATTTTATAGCCATAGAATTCGCCGATGATGGTAGCGGCGCTGGCGAGTGTTACGTCTTTAAACAGGAATATGCGTTGTTGCCAGGCACCGAATACGGCTGAATCGACGGCATGCTGGAGGGAGGTGTTTCCGTTTTCGAGGGAGAGGAGGTCTCCGGGGACGAGTTGCTGGGGGGCTTGTGCGTGGTTTTTAAAATTGACCGTTACGCCACCGTGGGAGAGGAATACCCGGGTGCGGTCTCCACGTTGGTAAACGTTAAAGGCGGTACCGGTCACGTTTACATCAAGGTGTGAGGTATGTACGACGAAGGGTTGTTTTTGTCCATTGTCTGTACGGGAGGTTACTTTGAAGTAGCCTTCTCCTTCGATCCACAGTTCTCTGTTGTGTTGCAGGAAGGAGGTATTGTATCTGAGGGAGGAGTTGGCGTTGAGGTGCACGACAGAGTTATCGGGCAAGGTGATATCTTTTGTTTCCTGGCTGGCGGTGGCGATGCTGATCTCTTTATGGGAGGGGCGTGTGAGCCACCATGCGGAGGCGAGGAGGAGGAGGGTGATGGAGGCAGCGGCCATCCATCGATTGCGGGTGAGACGACGAATCTTACCTGATGTGGAGGTAGGGGTAGCGAGGTCTATGGCGGCCCACATTTCTGCGCGTTGTTGTTCGTTGGGTTTGAATGTTTTGAAGTGCAGCTGATTGAGCAGTGCGGCGGCTTCTTTTATATTTTGTTCTTGGTGTGGACAGGAGGTCAGGAAATCCTGCCAGAAGGCTATTACATCCGGACGACGGTGTAGTATCCATTCCTGGAAGTACTCGTCTGCCAGGAGGTCGTCGGTAGTGAAGGTAGCATATTCCTGTTTAGTATGTTTTCGTATCATAACTAGTCTGGTTAACGACTTGGTGTATTACCCCTGATACACGTTTGTCAATTTCTTTTTTTATTCTTGGTGTATGTATTTCCGGCGAGCCGGTGGTTTTTTTATGCTTTCAGTAACAGCAGGCTAATCAGCATTACTGTCATTATTTCTTTTAGTTTGCCCAGTGCGCGGAAGACAGCTTTATAGGTTGCTTTGACGCTGGTGCCCATGATGAGGGCGATATCTTCATAAGACGTATTCTCATAAAAGCGCAGGAATACGGCTTCCCGCTGTCGGGGCGGTAGCTGCGCGATGGCCTTTTGGAGGCGTTGCTGCAGGATGGCTTGTTTTTCGTCATTGATCCTGAGATCTTCAGCAGACAATTCTACTTCGAACAGGTATTGTTCATCCAGCTGGCCATGTTGATCTTTGGCGGCTTTGGAGAGCTTTCTGGTGAGAGCGTTCCTAAAGCTTCTCAGCAGGTAGAACTTTACGGATGTGGGTACGGCGATGCGTTCGCGGGTGGTCCACAGGCGGATATAGACATCCTGGATGGCATCTTTAATGAGTTCCTGATCTTGTGCAAACCGGTATCCATAGTTGTACAGGTCGTCCGCATATTTATTAAAAAAATATTCCAATGCGTGCTTATCGCCGGACTGGAATGATCTCCAGCGTTCCTGTTCATCCGTATTAAGTATCTCAGCCATTAATTTGCAGGTTCTTTTTAATGCAGCCCAGTTGTTACTGACGAGGCGGCGGTCGCCCTCCTGATGCGCTTCTCTTGTTCTACCATCAAATATACTATACTTACCAGTACAACTAATTTGGTGTATTATACTGCTTTAAAAAAAACGCTCCCGTTAAATTATTCTACCGATCAGAGGGTAAATTTTGGGTCCTCTGGTATCTTACTTATAGATTCATTCAGATGTAGTAGAACACTGGTTGATAGTTCAGTAGAAACTGAACGCAAATACTAAAGTTGGTGAATGATGGCCCCTGTATTCTTGCAGGGGCATTTTTTATTTTGAGAAAGAACGTGTAAAGCATTGCCTTTTCCTTTCTGCACATTATCTTCTATGTGATGTTTTTCTGTTAGCTCATGCATTGGTCACATTTACACAGGCAATGCTTTATTGGGTGCTCGATAGAATGGTTAAGTGTAACAGTTTTGTGAAGGGGATTTGCCGGGGCACACGCCTTCATACCAGTATAGATACCTGGATTTTGTTGTTTTACCCATATAGGGGTTATTTTTTTCAGAAAATTATTAAATGCTGGTCTGGTGGGGGAATTAGGGTATAAAAAAATACAACCGGCAGATGCCGGTTGTCCACATTTTCCTTATTGTTGATGAAAAACCCTGTTTTTTCACTCTCGTTCTGTACCTGAAACCTATTAGGACGTAGAATTAGTCGTATTTATCGTGGCACCTGGCTTGTTATAGCTGTAACCAGCATCTTGCCTGCCCTTGCACACCGGGCAGGCAAGATGACTTCCTATCTCCGCAAACAGGAAGGCTGGATACATTCACTGTGCTTATGTACTAGAATAGATACATTTAAAATGAATTTTTACCCAATTGAGCAGAAATATTTTAGAAATGGTGAAGCGGGAGCGGGGTTGGGGGAGGTTATTTTGTAGTGAGGAGGGCGAGGATCAGGGTGGTCCATCCCGCGTATCTGCGCAGGTGTTCTTTGATAAAAGTGATGGAGGCGTAAAGTTGTTTTTTGACGGCGGAGCGGGAGATATTTAGGGAGGATGCGATTTCATCAAGGGACATATTTTCCTGTGTGCGCATGCGGAGTATCTTTTTCTTTTTATCGGATAGTTGTCCGATGGCGTTGATGGCGATCTGGTAGTATTCTTTATAGATAGTATCGTGTTCTGTGGCGTTAACGGATGTGGGTTGGCGGCTGGTGGCGATGTTTAGGGCTTTACGTTTGGTTTGTTTGTTTTTGGCGATATCAAACCATTTGTTTTTGGCCATTCTGAAGAGATAGTCTTCGAAGGAGAGGATGTTAGGGAGTTGGGTTCTTTTTTCCCATACTTTTAGGAATACGTCTTGTATGATCTCTTCGGTGTCTTCGGGGGATTGGTTAATAAAGAACAGGAACCGATAGAGGCTGCTGTAGTAGTGGGTATAGATGGAGGCATAGGCTTGTCTGTCGCCCTGTGCGGTGAGCGACAGGAGTTTTTTTTCATCCGACAGCGGAGGTGTAAACTTCATACTACTGTTAGAATGCTTTTACGTGGAAAATGGACATAGCTGGAAAAACGTCGAGTTGAAGTTAATTAAAAACTTAACAAGATGGCATATAATTTGGGTAGGGATTGGGTATCAAGCTCAATTTTAGCAGGACGGATGAGTATGGCACTTTCATATTTGCAGGATGGAGATCATACGTTAGAGAGAAAATTTGTTGGAATGATAAATTAGTTTATTTTTGGATGCGAAATCACCTGAACCTTATTGCAGGGCGATACAATAATCGATTATAACAGCCCCAGGTTGTTCCCCTTTTAACTATCACATCTTAGTATACATACTGTATTTCGCAGGCTGCTACAGTAATGTTGTACAATTATCCAGAATCCATAGCTGTCACTAAATCTCCGACGATGCGCTATTGACGCAGGGGCCGGTTGTGGCTGTACCTATTTGTCAGTGGCGTATTGCGGACCGCATCCAACAGTTTTAATCATTAAATAACAATCAATTCTTAAACCTCAAGTGAAATCTTATGAAAATGAAAAAGATGTTCTTTTCCTTACTGGCGTTGGGTGCAGTATCCTTTGCGCATGCGCAGGATTGCAGCAAGTACATATACTTCAAGGACAATGCGCGTATAGAGAGTGTTGTATATGATGGCAACGGCAAGGAAATCCGCAAAGAAGTACAAGAGATCAGTGGTGTAGAGGATAAGGGAGGTGAGCGCATTGCGAATATCACGACGACCAAAAGCGGCAATGAGGGCAACAGTAGCTCTAAGGGTGTGGTGAAGTGTAATGGTGGTAATTTGTATTTTGATCTGACGGTTGGTTTACCCAAACAGGATGTGAACAATCCGGCGATCGAGAGTAACACCAAAACCTCTTACCTGACTTATCCTGCTGATCCTAAGATTGGTCAGACGCTGGAGTCTTCTCTAGATTTCAATCTGAATGGTACTACGAAAGGTAAGTCTATGAAGGTGAATTTCAAGGTAGAAGACCGCAAAGTATCCGGTAAGGAGAAGGTGTCTACGCCGATAGGTAGCTGGGAGAGTTTCAAGATCACTTACGTATTGAATGTGAAATTTAAGGTAGTTGGTATTAATATTCCGATGAAACTTGACATTACGGAGTGGTTTGTGCCTGGTTACGGTATTGTGAAGTCAGAGGCCTATTTAAAGGGCAAGCTGACGGAGAGAAGTGTCATTACTGCTATCAAATAGGAAGCAGTATGTTTAATAGCGGAAAAGGATGGCACGATGTGCTATCCTTTTTTTATTATAGTGTCTTGTTGACACTATAATAAAAAACATCCACACTAAGTGTAAGTGATACACGATCATTTTATTTCTGATGCGATGTTTTTTCAGCAGTACTTTGCGCCAATAAATGCAAAGCGGGAGGCCATTGAATTAGCGCAGGCACAATCGTTAACTTTGCCATCAGTATGGGTTTGGCGGCATATTTAGCGCATCAATTTCTTACATATCAATGACACGAAGGTTGCAGGGTTTGCATTACAATTTTGATTATATTCGATAGGTAAACCTGATCCTCAAAATATCTATCTACTCTCCCCGGAAAATCTGAAACCCTAAAAAGATAGATGTACGAGTAACCAAAATCTGTTTAATCATGAAAAAACTATCTGGTATTCTAATCATTGTTGCCCTGTTTGCCGCCGCGTGTAGTAAAGATCAAAAGCCACCCGTAGATGATAATCAAAATCCTTCCAGTGAGACTTCTAACCCAATAGCCCAACGTACCTGCGGAAGTATGGAAGTATTGCAACGTCAATTGCAGGAAGATCCATCTTTGCGTCAAAGAATGGAATCCATTGAACAGGCTACACAAAGACTTGTCCAAGGAAATCAGATGGGCAAGCTGTTACCCAATGGTATCATTGAAATTCCTGTTGTGATTAACATTTTATATGCTAATGCGACTCAGAACATTTCTGATGCGCAGATACAAACCCAGATCGATGTACTGAACGCAGATTTCAGTGGTACTAATCCGGAGACACCTCCCGGTATATTTGCAAACGCGAAGTGTAGTACCAATATCCGTTTCCGTTTAAAAAGCGTAGTGCGTAAATCTACTACTACTACCAGCTGGGGAACTAACGACGCTATGAAGCGCGCTACTTCTGGCGGTATCAACCCTACTTCACCTGATTCCGTACTGAACATCTGGGTTTGTAACCTGGGTGGTGGTGTACTGGGATATGCTCAGTTCCCTGGTGGCGCTGCTGCTACTGACGGTGTGGTAATCACTTTCTCTGGCTTTGGTACTATTGGTACTGCTGCTGCACCGTTCCACAAAGGCCGTACGGCTACACACGAGATAGGACACTGGTTAAACCTGCGTCATATTTGGGGTGATGCTAATTGCGGTAATGACTTTGTTGGCGATACTCCTTTGCATAATGCTGCTAACTTCGGTTGTCCTACCTATCCTCACAGAAGCACCTGTACAGGTACCCCTATCGAGCAGACCATGAACTATATGGACTACTCTGATGATGCTTGTTTATATATGTTTACTTGCGGACAGAGAGACAGGATGATGGCAACCTTTGCTGTTGGTGGCGGTCGTAACGGTTTTGCTCAACCGTGATGCTGCGTCGTAACTAGCGCATTTTAATAGTTATAATTTCCGGGGAGAGTTTTTAGAAGAGGAGAAGCTACGATCAACACTTTTGCAGGTTTATGTGTTATTATACATCCCTGCAAAAGTGTTTTTTATTACTATGCTGGTGATGATCTGCCTTACGGCAGATTTTTTTTGCGTATATGATTGGGATATATTACCTTATGATATCCGCCAATTCGTAAATAGAAAAAAGATGTCATGTTACTCCGCCACCAACTGTCGCTAAGGCAAATATTCCGGCTGACCTGGAAGGTAGATCTGTTGATATTGCTATGCTGTACGGCGGCGTATCTGATGGACACTTACCTGATCCAGGGCCATATTTCGATCCCCAGTAGTATTTCGGCGGTACTTGGTACTGCTATTGCGTTTTTCATCGGTTTCAACAATAACCAGGCGTATGGTCGTTGGTGGGAGGCCAGGATCATCTGGGGGGGCTTGGTGAATGATTCGCGGTCGTGGGCGCGTTCGTTGCTGCATTATGTGGATACTTCTGACGATGCGAAGGCTGCTGATATTGTGGAGCGGATGATCTACCGGCATATTGCATTTCTTTATGCATTAAAAGCCGGCTTAAGGCGGAATGGCGACCGTTATTACACCCGTTACCTGACTGAAGGGGAGCTATCGGAAGTGGATGATCAGGCGAACACACCGAATGCGATCCTGGATCTGCAGGCGCGTGATTTGCAGGAGCTGAGTAAGCGGCATGCGATTGACGGGTTCAGGTTCCGGGATATCAGTGATCTGCTGGTGAAGTTGTGTGATGGGATGGGAAAATCGGAGCGGATCAACAATACGGTATTTCCTCCCAGCTATATTTTCTTTACCCGTGTCTTTATCTGGTTTTATGTGATTATGAATACGCTGATGATGACGGAGACGGTAGACTACTGGGCGATCCTTTTTGGGTGGGCCTTTGGTTTTGTCTTTCATGTTACGCACCAGAATGGGGTAAGCATTATGAATCCTTTTGAGGAGAACCAGACGTCTATTCCTTTGGACAGTATCACCCGAACTATTGAGATCAACCTGATGGAGATGATGGGTGAGGCGGATATTCCTGCTCCTGTGGCACCTTCTGCCAATGGTATTTACATCACCTGATATATGCGACGGTTATACGATCTGCATGAGGTAATCGAACAGGTTGACCTCGGTAGGTAGTTGCAGTTTTTTCCGGAGGCGATAGCGGCTGACTTCTACGCCGCGAACGGAGATATTCAGCAGCTGTGCGATCTCTTTGGAGGAAAGGTTCATTCGCAGATAGGCGCATAACTTCAGGTCGGTAGCGCTTAGTTGTGGGAAGCGGGCTTTCAGTACGGAGAGGAAGTTGCTATGTACCTGGTCGAAGTGGATGGCAAACTGATCCCAGTCGTTATCGTTTTTTTCTGCATCATTGAGCAGGTGTAATACTTTACGGAGGTCGGTGGCGGTAGCGGGGTTATTGGTGCCTGTACCTGGTTTTTGTTTATGCCATTTGATCAATTCTTCTTTTATAGCTGACAATAATTTGCCCCGTTGGACGAGGTGCATGGTCACTGTGGCCAATTCCTTATTCTTAAAATCTACTTCTGTTGCCAGTTTTTCATTCTGCAATGAGACCATTGCTTTTTCATTACGATCCAGTTCGAGTTGGTGGAGGTAGGTGAGTCGTTTCTGTTCTTCTTCGAACTGTTGTTGCTGGCGGCGGAAGCGTTCGCGTTGCCAGCGTACTATCCACCATGCCAGTCCGCCAGCCAGTGCGAGGTATGCGGCGATGGCCCACCATGTCTGGTACCAGGCGGGGGCGACAATAAACGTATAGGCGACGGGGGAGGAGGCTACCCCCAGGTTGTTACGAGCTTTGACCAGGAAGGTATATCTCCCCATGGGCAGGTTGGTATAGTCTTTTTCGCGTTTGCTACTCCATTCTGACCAGTCGCTATCGAAGCCTATGAGGCGGTAGCTATAGGTGATATTATCCAGCTGTTCGAACAGGTTGGAGGAGAAGGCGAATCGGAATGAGTTCTGGTGATTATCGAGCCGTGGTGTCGTTCTTCCCTGTGTAAAGTAGCCGCCGAAGATGACGCTGTCTTTGGGGCCTACGGTATGTACTTCGCTGAGTATTACCCGCAGGCGTTGTGCTGATTGCTGGTATTTCTGATAGTTGAGGTGGATGGCGCCTCTTTCTGAGCCGATGAAAATATTTTCTGCATTAAAAGGATAGATATGTTCGAAGCCGGTTACGACTTTGGCGGTCAGTTCGGGGAAGTATAAGAGGGAATAGGGTTTGTTGCCTTGTGGCCGGGAGTAGTCGGCGACGCCTACTGTTTTATTCTGTACGAACCAGATATTGCCGCTGGGATCTTCCTGCAGGTAGCGGAAATAGGGTGGGCCGGTCACATCTGACAGCAGGCTGGAGGCGACGAATTTATTCCTGGATTCGTCGAACTCGTACAGGCCTTTTTCGGTGGCGACCATGACCCTGTTTTTGATATGGTATACGAAGTTGCCCAATGTGGAGGGCAGTCCATTTTTATCTGTATATAGTGTGGCCTTCAGGGATGTATGATCTGGCGCCAGCACCAGTTTGAAGACACCGCGGTAGGGATGTGATGTCCAGATGACGTTGTTATTGTCTAATGCGATGAAGCGCAGAGATTCGATGAGTCCATTGATCCTTGACCCTTCGATGAAGCGATTGTCTTTATACTGGAGGGTGTATAGTCCGGTATAGGTACCGGTGATGATCTCGGTCGCCGGGTAGAAAGTGGACAATGGGAGGAAGCGCCAGGTGCCTACGGCACTGGATATGGATTGGGCGCTGCGGGGGTTGACCACGTAGGTACCATATTCGTGTCCGAGCAGTAGTTGTTTATTGAGTTCGGTGAGGTTCCATACCTGGCCTTCGGTATTGGCGACTAATGAGAAGTCGCCTTTTGAGTAGCTCAGGTCTTCCTGTGTCATATTGAGCGGAACGCTATAGAGGCCGTTGGAGGTGCCGATGTACAAGTGTTGATCGTGGATACGGATGGTATAGCTGCTATTGGGATTATGTTTATCCGGCAGTATGTATTTGACGGCGCTGTTATAGGCGACGAAGTCGATACCATTTTCCATTCCGATCCAGAGGTTCTGTGCGGCATCGGCGAATATGCTGAGTATGTTGTTTTTCTGCAGGCCATCGAGCATGGTAAAGCGTTGGATGATCTTACCGTTATGATCCATGACGATGCAACCGCCGGAGGTGGTACCTATTGCGAGCAGTTGTTCGTTGATGTTTACGGCCTTGTATATACGATCTGCTGCGAGGAGGGCATCGGCTTCTGTTTGTTTGCGGGTGATCTTACCATCGTGTAGAAGGTACATACCTGTTTTCATGGTAGTGATCAGGACGGTATCATTTCCGTAGGGGAGTATAGCGGTGATCTGGTTGCCATTGCTGAAAAAGTTGCTGATAGGCTGCCAGATGCCATCATTGAACTGGAGGAGTCCATGAGAGCGGTCTTGAGCGAAGAGGCGGCCACCGGCACTGGCGAGGAAGTTCCATTCGCGAATGGGTTTGAAGACGCGGATATTATTCCCTTTATATTGGAAGATGCGGTCGTTGGATTGAAAGTAGACTTCGTCGCGGAGGATAACGACATTCCATACATCTGCGAATTCGCGGAATTGTGATGGGATGAGATGTTTGAGCGAGTGGTAGCGGAGTATACCTGACTGATCGGGGAAGAAGTAGCCGAATTCGTCTTGTCCGCCGACATAGATCTTGCCATCGGTATCGATGCGTAGTGAGCGCACGATGGTTTTGTTGGGCAGGGTATAGACCTTCCAGTATCCACCATCGAAAGAGATGAGGCCTTCGTTGTTGGCGAAATAAAGTATCCCGTTTTTATCCTGCTGCGTATCCCAGGTCTGGGCACCGCCACGAAACTCTTTTTTGCTATAGTTTACGATAGCGGGCAAGCCGATGGTATTTTGCGCGATGGCAAACGTGGAATAAAAAAAACTGCATATTAGCAGATACAGCAACTTGCGCATATGTGTCTCTCGCTTCAAATGTAATAAAAAGACTGTAAGAGTTCATTATATCTAACGCGCGGTGATTATAGATTCCGTTAAAAAAGCGCTATTTTGTTAGACATCAATTATGTGTTATGCAATATAACCGTCGAAATTTCCTGCAAACGTTAGCACTGGCGGGGGCTTCGCTGCCGCTAAAAGGATTAGCCTATTCTGCTTTGGCGGCACCCAAATGGGAGGTCCATTGTTTCAGCAAACCTTTTCAATGGATGGACTATGATATGCTGGCGGAGACATTTGCGGCGGCGGGGTTAGATGGGATCGATTATTCGATACGACCGGAGGGGCATATATTGCCGGAGCGGGTATTGGAGGATCTGCCGAAAGCGGCGGCGGCGGCGCGGAAGCGCGGACTAAAGCTATTGCTGATGACTACTGCTATCGCGGATGCAACGGAGCGATATACGGTACCTATTTTAAGAGCGGCGGCGGAGCAAGGTATCCGTTATTACCGGACGGCCTGGTTTGATTACGACCAGGGGATGCCGTTGCCAGCGTCGATACAGCGGCATAGCGTTCAGTTGCAGCGATTAGCTGCGATCAACCAACAGTATGGCATACAGGCTTCGTATCAAAATCATGCGGGTATGAAGATCGGTGCGGCGGTGTGGGATCTGTACGAGATGATCAAAACGGTAGATCCGGCATGGGTGGGTGTACAATATGATATCCGGCATGCTACGGTGGAGGGTGCCAACAGCTGGCCGTTGGGCTTGCAGCTTATTGCGTCGCGTATCAATACGATTGTGATCAAGGATACGCGTTGGGTGCGGCAGGGCAGCAAGTATGTGTTGGAGAATATGCCGTTAGGAGAGGGGATGGTTGACTATGTGTCGTACTTCAAGTGGGTAAAGCGGCTGGGTATACATGTGCCTGTCAGTCTTCACCTGGAATATGACTTACTGAGTAAGCAGGAAGCCGCTCTTCCGGTGAAGGAAAAGCAGCAGATCGTACTTGGCAAGCTAAAAAAAGATGTGGATACGTTACGTCTGATGCTGGCGGACGTATAGGCTGCATTTAACTATTGATGCTATCTGATATTTGGTGAACGATCGGGGTGAGTTCGCCTCGAAGTGGTGTTTGTATCATTTGTTTGGCATCTTCGGGTGATAGTCCGAGTCCGAGTACAAACATCAGTTTGGTGACACCTGCTTCGAAGGTCATATCGTGGCCGCTTACGACGCCTATTTCGAGTAGTTGTTGGCTGGTTTCGTATTTGCCGAGGTCTACGGAGCCACCATCGCACTGGGTGATGTTCACCATTAATACGCCTTTGTCGATGGCTTTTTTGAGGCATTCGATAAACCAGGGTTGTGTGTTGGTGTTACCGCTGCCGAAGGTTTCGAGTATCACTCCTTTGAGGCCGGGTACACCGAGTGTAGCTTCTACGGCTTTGCGGGATATTCCCGGGAATATTTTCAATACGGTTACATTATCATCCAGGTTCTTATGCACTTTTAGCGGCAGTTCCGGCATAGGTAATACAAATTGTCGTTTGTATTTGATATCTATACCGGCCTCTGCCAGTGGTGGATAATTCATGGAATAGAATGCCTCGAATTTTTCTGCGTTATATTTTTTGCTGCGGTTACCGCGGAAGAGGGAGAAGTCGAAATAGATACTTACTTCGGGTACGCTTGCTTCGCCTTGAATGCGGGTAGAAGCTATCTCCATGGCGGTGATGATATTTTCTTTGGCATCGGTGCGGATCTTTCCGATGGGGAGTTGGGACCCGGTGAGGATGACTGGTTTGCTGAGGTTCTCTAGCATGAAGCTGAGTGCAGAAGCTGTGAATGCCATGGTATCTGATCCATGCAGGATGACGAAGCCATCGTATCGATCGTATCGGTCTTCGATGATACCTGCGATCTCGACCCATGTATCGGGATGCATATCAGAGGAGTCCATGGGGGGATTGAAAGTGTAGACATAGAAATCGATCCCCATCCGGTATAGTTCCGGTAAATTGTTCCTGATCTCGTTGAATCCGATTGGGCGTAATGCTTTCGTCTTCTCATCGTAGATCATGCCCACTGTCCCCCCGGTGTAAATTATAAGTATCTTAGTCATTCTTAAACAGCAACTTGCGTGCAAAGGTATCCACTAAACGGTTAGGGAATTTTGAATAATTTCCGCGCATTACTGTTAGTAACGGTAGCTACATCCTCTATTTTTAGATTTTTTACATCTGCTATCTTTTCTCCTACCAGCGTGAGGTAGGCGCTTTCGTTTCGTTTGCCGCGATAGGGCACTGGCGCCAGGTAGGGTGCATCGGTTTCGAGTACGATATGATCTAGGCTGATCTGTTCGATCAGTTTGTCGAGGCCAGCTTTTTTGAATGTTACGACGCCGCCGATGCCCAGGTAAAATCCCAGGTCGATGATCTCGAGGGCATCTTCGAGGGTGCCGGAGAAGCAATGGAATACGCCGGTGAGCCGGCCATCCTGCAGGGCTTTTACATCGTCGATACATTCTCGGGTGGAGGAGCGGCTGTGGATGACCACAGGCAGTTTGTATTGTGCGGACATTTTGAGTTGTTCGCGGAAAGCGAGGTGTTGTTGTTCGCGGAAGGTGGTATCCCAGTAGAAGTCGAGCCCTATTTCGCCTACTGCCCAGAAGTGTCTTTTAGCCAGCCAGTCTGCTACGGTAGCCAGTTCGCTGGCTACATTTTCTTTTACATAACAAGGATGTAATCCCATCATGGGGAGGCATTGACCCGGGAAGCGTTGTTCCAGGGCGAGCATTCCATTTATGGAGGTGCTGTCGATATTGGGCATCAGCAAGGTATTGACGCCTGCGGACAGTGCTCTTTCGACCATTATTTCCCGGTCGGCTTCAAATTCTTCGCTATAGAGGTGTGTATGTGTATCGATCCAGGTGCTCATATCCATCCGATAGTTAATGAAGATTTATTTTGCAGTAAGACTTATTTTAATAAATTTGTAAAAATCCTAATATTTCCATTCAATCACTGTACAAAAGTACAGCCTGAAGAACCTAAAAGAAAATAACTATACCATGAAAAGCTATTTTTGTTTCAATCGCATCCTTGCGGTGGTAATATTTATCGTGGCGCTCGCCACTATCTTTTTTGCCTGCAGTAAAGACAGCAAGAACAATAAAGACAATGCTCCTTCCAATGATCGGGACAACAAGGCGATAGCGGCGGCCGGCCATGAGGCCAGTGCCAGTGCGTTGTATGACGATCTTTTTGAGGTAGCCTTACAGATAGGGCAGAGTGAGAATGTGAACAACGGGCGGTTACATGGAGAAGGGGTGTCTTATGCTAGGCTGGGGAATTGTTTTCAGCCGACGATCAGCCCAGCGGAGCCATTCAAATGGCCGAAGACGATCGTACTGGATTTCAAGACCGGTTGTGCGGACCAGGGTGGTCGTATCCGTACTGGGAAGGTGAACATTGTGCTCTCTGACTTCTTCTTGAAGAAAGGTGCTACGGCCAAGATTATGTTGGAGAACTATACGGTGAACGGTATTTCCGTACAAGGTACCAAAACGATCACCAACCAGAGCGAAGGTAGTGGTTTAAAATACAGCACTGCTGTTGAAGGCGGTGTTATTAAACTGGATACGGTGAGCCTGGGGTATACTGCTGCGAGGACGGTGACACAGACGGAGGGGGCCAATACGCCGCTGGATGTGCTGGATGATGCTTACAGCATTACGGGTACTACTACCTTGAAATATCCGGGAGGGGCGACGGTAGTAACGACTACGAACGCGGTGGTAAAGCGGGTAGATTGTGCGTGGCCCAGCAAGGGTATTGCTACGCTCCAATTTGACGGTGTGCAGGCGAAGCTGGATTATGGCACGGGTATCTGTGACGACTTAGCGACCATCACGCTGGATGGTAAGAGCAAAGAGGTGAAACTGCCCAGATAACTAAGCAGGCAAGCAATCCACTATAAGAGGGCTGGTCAGATATCCTGGCTAGCCCTTACTATTTATGGGTATGTTTAGTACGGGATCGCATTCATGGCATATTTCTCTTTCCTGCCAAATTCCAGTATCCTGGGGAGTGCGTAGGACATTCTGTCCCAGGCTTTTTCGCTATCGTGGAATACGATGATAGATCCAGGTTTTGTTTTGAATACGACATTCTGTACGCACTGTTCGCCGGTGATAGTGGTGTCAAAATCGGCGCTCAGCACGTCCCACATTATTATTTTGGCATCTTGTATTTTGGATTTCAGGCTTTTGATCTGGAAGGGGGTGATCCTGCCATAAGGTGGTCGGAAGAGGTTGGAATTGATATACTGGCGGGCTTCCAGTATGTTGGCAATATATTTATCGGTGCCTGTTTTCCAGCCATTGAGGTGGTTATGTGTATGGTTGCCGACGGCATGCCCTTCTTCCAGTATGCGTTGGTAGATGTCAGGGTAGGCGACTACGTTCTTGCCTATACAAAAAAAGGTGGCTTTGGCCTCGTATTTCTTTAGCTGTTCGAGTACGAAGGGAGTAGCTGTAGGATGCGGTCCATCGTCGAAGGTGAGATATATGGTGTGATTTGCCGGAGAGAGGTTCCAGGTGCAGCTTTTATATATCGCCTTGACTATTGCCGGTGTTTTGGTCAAATAAAACATGGATGTCGTTTAAGTGAAGGTAAAGTTATAACGTTTTCCCGACGCTACGGTTCGATGAATGGGATTGTTAGTATGCTGGGCGTCGGGATCAATATAAAACTATACATTATATTTGCTGCCTATGGCACATGACAAAGTAAGAGTACGCTTTGCGCCCAGTCCTACGGGAGGGCTGCACCTGGGTGGTGTACGTACGGTATTATTCAACTATTTATTTGCGAAGCAGCACAAAGGAGATTTTGTGTTGCGGATAGAAGATACAGACCAGACCCGCTATGTACCCGGGGCAGAGGAATATATTATTGAATGTTTGCGTTGGTGTGGGTTGAATGCGGATGAGGGCCCTCATGTGGGTGGACCTTTTGCACCTTATCGCCAGAGTGAGCGGAAGGCGTCGTATCGTCAATATGCGGAGCAGCTGGTCCAGCAGGGCGATGCTTATTATGCTTTTGAAACACCGGAGGAGCTGGACGCGATGCGGGAGCGCCTGAAATCGGCAGAGAATCCTTCTCCTCAGTATAATCATATTACGCGGCAGCATATGCGCAATTCGCTGACGATGCCAGATGCGGACGTACAGGAGTTGCTGGCGAAGAATACGCCTCATGTGATCCGTATCAAGATGCCTTCGGATGAGACGGTGAGTTTTACGGATATGGTGCGTGGCGAAGTGCAGTTTAACACGGGTACGGTAGATGACAAAGTGCTGCTGAAAGCGGACGGTATGCCGACCTATCACCTTGCGGTAGTGGTGGATGACTACCTGATGAAGATATCGCATGCTTTCCGGGGCGAGGAATGGCTGCCATCGGCGCCGGTGCATATTATGCTCTGGAAGCAGCTGGGATGGCTGGAGTACATGCCTCAGTGGGCGCATTTGCCGCTGATATTAAAACCGGATGGTAATGGTAAGTTGAGTAAACGTGATGGAGACCGTTTAGGTTTTCCGGTGTATGCGATGAACTGGCAAGACGCAAAAACCGGAGACCTGACGCAGGGCTTCCGGGAACGTGGTTATCTGCCGGAGGCATTTGTGAACATGCTGGCGATGCTGGGATGGAATGATGGTAGCGGCCAGGAAATATTTTCGCTGGAGGAGCTGGTATCTAAGTTCTCCATAGAGCGTGTACATAAGTCTGGTGCGAAGTTCGACATTGAGAAAGCGCGTTGGTTCAACCATCAATATATCCAGCAGGCTGCGGACAGCAGGTTAGCGGCGCTCTTTATGCCGGTGCTAGCAGAGAAGGGGGTGACGGCGACGCCTGATTATGTAACGACTGTAGCGGGGCTTGTAAAGGACCGTTGTCATTATGTAAATGAGATCTGGGATCACGGCTTTTTCTTCTTCGGCAAGCCGGAGAGTTATGATATTGCGGCGGTGAAGCCTAAATGGAATGATGACAAGCAGCAGTTCTTCCTGGACTGGGCGGGTCAGCTGGAGGGTCAGGCGGACTTTAGTTTCGCAGGGCTGGAGGAGAGTTTCAAGGCATTGGCAGCGGCCAAAAACATCAAGATGGGAGAGTTACAGCTACCTTTCCGCATTATGCTTTGCGGGGGTAAGTTTGGGCCGGCGGTATTCCAGATTGCGGCAACGCTTGGAAAAGAGGAGACCATTTCCCGTATACAACAGGGTTTGGCGGCTATCAATGCATAAGATAACTACTGAAATAAAAAGAGAAGGGAGCGGTGATGACCGCTCCCTTCTCTTTTTATGTTAATCTTTTTATTTATCCTTTGGCGGCCTCTTTTGCCCAGGTGTCCTTGAGGGTAACGGTCCTGTTGAACACTACTTTATCGGCAGTGGTATCGGGATCGACGGTGAAGTAGCCTTTGCGTAGGAACTGGAAACGGTCGCCTGGTTTGGCTTCCAGCAGTCCGGGCTCTATATAGGCTTCGGAGATGACCTGCAGGGAGTTAGGGTTGATAAAGGATTTGAAGTCTTCTTCTTCGCTGCCTGGAGTTTCTGTTGTGAACAGGCGATCGTAGAGGCGTACTTCTGCTTTAGCGGCGTGGGCGGCGCTTACCCAGTGGATGGTACCTTTTACGTTGATACCGCTGGTATCTGCTCCGCTTTTGCTTTCGGGGATGTAAGTACAGTAGATGGTGCTTATTTCTCCATTTTCGTCTTTATCGAAGCCTTCACATTTAATGATATACGCATTTTTGAGGCGTACCATGAGGCCGGGTCCGAGGCGGAAGAATTTCTTGGGAGGGTTCTCCATGAAGTCTTCCCGTTCTACGTAGAGGGTTTGGCTGAACGGCAGCATGCGATGGCCGGCGTTGGGATCTTCCGGGTTGTTGTCGGCCTGGGTGTATTCTACCAGGTCGGCGGGAAAGTTGGAGAGGACTAGTTTTACCGGATCGAGGACGGCCATTACGCGATTAGCTGTTTTGTTGAGTTCTTCCCGGATGCAGAATTCGAGGAGGCTCATGTCGATGAGGTTATCGCGTTTTTGTACGCCTATTTTTTCGCAGAGCATACGGATGCTGGCAGCGGTGTATCCGCGGCGGCGCAGTCCGCTGATGGTAGGCATACGAGGATCATCCCAGCCACGTACGTGGCCTTCGGACACCAATTGTTTGAGTTTACGTTTACTCATTACAGTGTATCCGAGGTTGAAGCGGGAGAATTCGTATTGGCGGGAGGGGAAGATTTCCAGTTTTTCGATGAACCAGTCATACAGTTCCCGGTGCGGTATGAATTCGAGGGTACAGAGGGAGTGGGTGATCTGTTCGATGCTATCGCTTTGTCCGTGGGCAAAGTCGTACATGGGATAGATGCACCATTTGTCGCCGGTACGGTGGTGGTGTGCATGTTTGATCCGGTAGATGATGGGATCGCGCATGTGCATATTGATAGCGGCCATATCTATTCTGGCGCGCAGTACTTTTTCTCCATCTTTGAATTCGCCGTTGCGCATGCGGGTGAAGAGGTCGAGGTTTTCTTCTATAGTGCGATTGCGGAACGGGCTGTCTTTTCCGGGTTCGGTGGGGGTGCCTTTAAGAGCAGCGATCTGTTCTGATGACAGGTCATCGACGTAAGCTAATCCTTTTTGGATGAGTGTTACGGCGAATGCGTACAGTTGGTCGAAATAGTCGGAGGCATACAGTTCCTGGGCCCATTGGAAGCCCAGCCAACTGATGTCGGCCTTTATGGAGTCTACGTATTCAGTATCTTCTGTTACGGGGTTGGTGTCATCAAAGCGCAGGTTGGTCTGGCCGCCATATTTCTTTGCGAGGTCGAAATTGAGGCAGATGGATTTAGCATGGCCGATGTGCAGATAGCCGTTAGGTTCGGGGGGGAATCGGGTCAGGATGCGTCCTCCGTGTTTGCCGTTGGCTATATCTTCCTCTACAATTTGTTCGATAAAATTGAGAGATCGTTCTTCACTCATAATATTTACAGTTTACAGGACGGCAAATATAACTAAAATAGTCTACGAAGGAGTGGCGGGGCGGGGAGGCGTTGTGTATGAGAGGAACGGTGGGGAGGGTGTGGGCAGATGGTGGTGTGGGAGGAGGAAGGAAGCGAGGCATGGTAGAAGGAAGGATGCGAGGGGAGGAGTGGGGAGTGCTAACATGTATGCTGTGAGCGGTGATGCGGTATGGCGCAAAAAAATCATACATTTACAACCTTAAGTAAAACAGGTATGGTCAACCCGACAAAACGCCCGTTGAGGGTACTAGTAGCCAAAGTAGGATTGGACGGACATGACCGGGGAGCGAAGGTAATAGCCGCTGCTCTGCGGGATGCAGGTATGGAAGTAATATACACCGGGCTCCGGCAGACGCCGGAAATGGTCGTGAATGCGGCCTTGCAGGAGGACGTGGATGCCATCGGTATCAGTATCCTGTCTGGTGCTCATATGACCGTTTTCCCCAAGATCATTGCCTTGATGAAAGAGAAAGGTATGGATGATGTACTGCTGACCGGTGGCGGTATTATTCCTGATATGGACATGCAGGAGCTCCAGGCGATGGGGGTAGGAAAGTTGTTCCCACCGGGCACCAATACCCAGGAGATATCTGCTTACATTGCGGATTGGGTGGCTGCTCACCGTAATTTCTGATAATTATAAATTCCCGTTGAAACTTTATTCCACGTTGATCGTCTTACCAGTGGAAACGCATTATCCGACGGTATAATCAACAACACTATGAAAAAAATTTTCGCACTGTACGCCGCCTGCCTGTTATTGGCATGCCTGCCAGCTATTGCCCAACAAGATAGTAGCCGTAGCACTTCCCATTATGAAGCTCCTTCCAGGTATAAAAGCCGTACCTATCTGACCTGGGGTGGTGACGGAGCGATCTTATCTTTTGCCCAGATGAAATCTAACGGCAATCATGTACGTAACATTCCCCGATTCTCTGCCTTTCTGCATATAGGCGTGAATATCAACCACAACTTCTCGAATAATTTCGGAATTTTTACCGGGGTAAGTCTGAAAAACATCGGTTTGATCAATGATGCTACGGACTCTTTGCGACTGAAGCGGAGAGTGTATACCTTAGGTATTCCCATTGGTTTTAAGATCGGTAACCTGCGCCGTTATGGGCTTTTCTTTTTTGCCGGCGGCGCCTATGACCTGGCACTCAATTACAAAGAGAAACAATTTGTAAATGGTCATAAGGAGCGCAAGTACAACCAGTGGTTCAGCGACCGCACGCCTATCCTGATGCCATCTGTATTTGCAGGATTGCGTGCCAGCCCGGGATTTGGTCTTAAAGTACAATATTATCCCACCAACTTCTTCAACCAGGATTATTCGAAAGCTAATGTGAAGCCTTACGAGGGGCTGGATGCCAAGTTATTTTTTGTAACGCTCAGTTATGACTTTGCACGGATCAATATGAAGCATGGTAAACAGCGGGGTTACCAGGATTATTTTTAGCGGAGGGCCCGCAACGCATAATGCCTTAACTTAGTCGATACAATAAATGACACGTATCATGTATCAGACTTTGCAAACCCAATTGACAGACCATACGCTTATCATTACCATTAACAGGCCGGATAAGATGAATGCTTTGAACCGGCAGGTAATGGCAGATCTTGCGCTTGCTATCGATGAAGTATATACGAAACCGGCTATACGCAGTGCGATCATTACTGGTTCGGGAGAAAAGGCATTTGTAGCGGGAGCTGATATTGCTGAGTTCCTGACGCTGTCTACCCAGGAGGGTGCTGACCTGGCCAAACGCGGGCAGGTAATTTTCCAACGGATAGAGGATTGTCCGAAACCTATTATTGCGGCGGTGAATGGCTTTGCGCTTGGGGGTGGTTGTGAGCTGGCGATGGCCTGCCACTTCCGTGTAGCGAGTGCGAATGCCAAATTCGGTCAGCCGGAGGTAAAACTGGGATTGATACCTGGTTATGGTGGTACACAGCGGCTGACACAGTTGATCGGAAAGGGGAAAGCGCTGGAGTTGATGATGACGGCTGATATGATCGGTGCAGAGGAGGCTCATCAGCTGGGATTGGTCAATCATGTGGTGGGTAAGGAGGAATTAATGCCGAAGGTGATGGAGATCTTACAGAAGATACACGGAAAGGCGCCGTTGGCCATTGCGAAGGTGATCAAATGTACTAATGCAGCGATCGACAAAGACCTGGACGGTTATGAGACGGAGATGAACGAGTTTGCTGCTTGTTTTGCGACGAAGGATTTGCAGGAGGGAGCAGCGGCATTTGTAGAAAAAAGAGAGCCTAAATTTAAAGGAGAATAGGCCTGTAACGGGCATAGAGGCAGCACAGCCTTACAGTACCACAGATGGGACGGCCAGTCCGGAATTGGAAATTGTCCGTTGGTTACGTAGGTTTGTGCCTCAAAAATAAGCATATGGAATTCAGAATAGAGAAAGACACGATGGGAGAGGTAAAGGTACCGGTAGATGCCTATTATGGTGCCCAGACACAACGCTCCATCGACAATTTCAAGATTGCGCAGGATATCAACCGGATGCCTAAAGAGATCATCCGTGCTTTTGCCTATCTGAAGAAGGCGGCGGCGCTGACCAACCAGGAAGCGGGTGTACTGCCGGCAGAGAAGGCGCAACTGATCGGCCAGGCGTGTGATGAGATACTGGCAGGTAAACTGGATGATCAGTTCCCGCTGGTAGTGTGGCAGACAGGTTCCGGTACACAATCTAATATGAACGTAAATGAAGTGGTGGCTTACCGTGCACATGTGATCAATGGTGGTCAGCTGACTGACAAAGACAAGGTGATCCATCCTAATGATGATGTGAACAAGTCACAATCTTCCAATGATACTTTCCCAACAGCGATGCACATTGCTGCTTACAAGATGCTGGTAGAGGTGACCATTCCCGGTATCAAAAAGCTGCGTGATACTCTGGCAGAGAAGTCCAAGGCTTTTATGCATATTGTGAAGATCGGCCGTACCCACTTTATGGATGCGACGCCGCTTACTGTAGGTCAGGAGATCAGTGGTTATGTATCTCAGCTGGACCATGGTCTGAAGGCTATTCAGAACAGTCTTCCACACTTGAGCGAACTGGCACTGGGCGGTACTGCAGTAGGTACTGGTATCAACACCCCTAAAGGTTATGCCGTTAACGTTGCTAAACAGATTGCTGACCTGACTGGTTTGCCTTTTGTGACTGCGGAGAATAAATTCGAAGCGTTGGCTGCACATGATGCTATCGTAGAGGCTCATGGTGCATTGAAAACCGTGGCGGTGAGCCTGATGAAGATCGCCAACGACATCCGTATGCTGAGTTCGGGTCCCCGTTCTGGTATCGGGGAGTTATTCATCCCTGATAATGAGCCAGGTTCCAGTATCATGCCAGGTAAAGTGAACCCCACCCAGTGTGAGGCGCTGACTATGATCGCTGCCCAGGTAATGGGGAACGATGTAGCTATCGGTATCGGTGGTGCTACCGGTCATTTCGAGCTGAACGTGTTCAAGCCGGTGATGATCTACAACTTTCTGCATTCTGCCCGCCTGATCGGCGACGGTTGTGTCAGCTTTAATGATAAATGTGCGGTAGGTATTGCCCCGATAGAAGAAAATATCAAAAAGCACGTTGACAACTCCCTGATGCTGGTTACTGCGCTGAATACCAGGATCGGTTATTACAAAGCAGCAGAGATCGCGCAGACCGCTCACAAAGAAGGTACTACGCTGAAAGAAACTGCAGTGAAACTCGGTTATGTGACACCTGAACAGTTTGACGAGTGGGTAATACCAGGAGATATGGTGGGAGAATTGAAATAAGCGATTACTATTCAACGAATAAGAAAAGGGGAAAAGACATGATCTTTTCCCCTTTTTTATTTACGCGGCAGATTAATATAATTAGTGCCAGAGTACCATAATGATGGTACGAAGGCTCATCAGGATCACCAGTATACCGACCATGATCATCAGGGGTTTACGTTTGATCTTTCTTACCAACAGGGCTGCGAATGGAGAGGCGATGACGCCACCGATCACCAGTCCGATGATTACCTGCCAGCTGTTGATCCCTACGAATATCAGAAATGTGATGGAACTGGCGGCGGAGATAAAGAACTCAGCTGCATTTACGGAGCCGATCGTATAGTGTACGGTGCGTCCTTTACTCAGCAAAGTGGAGGTAACAATAGGTCCCCAGCCACCGCCGCCGATGGCGTCCATGAATCCACCGAAGAAAGCCAGTGGTCCCAGGCGTTTGGTTTTACTTTTAGGTTTATTTTTCTGCAGTCCTTTGCGGATGACGATGACACCCAATATCATGAGGTAAGCGCTCATGAAAGGTTTGATGACGTCTCCATCTATTTTTTCGGAAAGGAGATATGCCCCTATAATGGCACCAGTCATACCAGGGATGAGCAGATAAAGGAACAATTTCTTATTAACGTTACCGAAACGAAAGTGTGCGATGCCGGAGGCACCCGTAGTAAATACTTCTGCTACGTGTACACTGGCGCTGGTGACAGCGGGTGGTATACCCAGGCCGAGCAATAAGGAAGAGGAAGTAGCACCATAAGCCATTCCTAGAGCGCCGTCTACCATTTGAGCGGCGAGTCCGACGAGGATATAGAACAACAGCTGTTCTGTGAACAACGATTGTACAAAGCCGTACACATGTGTTTGGGTTTCAACGGGTACGCTATAATAATAGGTTACCCAAAGGCCGGCTATTGTGGCGGCAACAAGCAGGCTTATCAGTATCCAGATGGCAGGTTTACGCTTATTTTCCTCATTTACAAGATCTATCAACACCTCCTGCGTCTCTAAAGTGGCCCTTTTTTGTTCGACTTTGTCTATCACCTCGTTATGGGACATGTGCTAAGTTTATAACCCTATTAAAATTATAGACTAAAGATAGTAGTAATTCTTCAGCATCCAAAAAAAGAAGGCATATTTTATTATTTGGGGGAGCGGCAAGTAGTGGTGGGCTGGAGGGGGGACTGTGAGGGCACGGCGAGGTGGGGGAGTATGGGGGAAGGGGCATTGGCGCGGGGGCGGGAGGCGATTATTAGGAGGAGGTGAGGACGGCAAGAGAGGGAGGCTGTGGGGAAGGGAGAATAGAGGTATAAGGGGTGAAGGGCGTTGGAGATGTGGGACCTGGAGAAAGAAATGCCAAGAGGGTATGAAAGCAGGGCAAGTCACAAGTGGGATTACAGGCAAAAGAAGCTGGAACAATTACCAGAAAGACGTCGCAATGGCAGAGATTGGTTTAATTTTCCCTATTGCGTAATATTTTTTCCTTTATTGATCTACCCAAGAACAGCATAGCGGCCAGCTTTGCATTTCTAAAGAAAAATAGTCATGAAAGGAACGCTACTCTCGCTTTGTCTGTTGCTGCTACAAATATTTGCAATGGCACAAAGCGGCAGCATTAAGGGAACGGTCTTTACCGCAGACCATAAGCCCGCAGGATATGTAACCATAGGTCTTAAAGGCAGCCATGCCGGCGCCATCACCGATGAACAAGGTCAATATAAATTCGAAAAGGTAAAAGCAGGTAATTATATACTCAAGATCAGCGCTGTAGGTGTACAATCCACGGAACAGGCTATACAACTCAGCGCTGGTGAAACTCTCCAGGTACCGGATATCGTTCTCCAGGAATCTGCATCTGAATTGCAGGAGGTTGTGGTGAACGGTTTGAAAAAAGGGTATAAAGCCGAAAATGTATCTCCTACTTTACGTATCAAAACGCCTTTATTGGAGATCCCTCAAAACATCCAGGTAGTAAATAGTAAACTCCTGGCTGATCAGCAGGTATTTGACATGCTTGAGGGAGTGACCCGCAACGTCAGTGGTGTGACCCGTGGGGAGCACTGGGACAACTATGCGTTGATCTATACTCGTGGTACACAGATCCCCGCCCTTCGCGATGGTATGAATGTGAGCATGCCCTGGGGGCCGCTGACGGAGGATATGTCTTTTGTAGACCGCGTTGAATTTATCAAAGGTCCGGCTGGTTTTATGCTGGCGAATGCTGAACCTGGGGGTATGTACAACGTAGTGACCAAAAAACCTACCGGCATTAACCGCAGAGAGGTGACATTTACTGCCGGAAGTTTTGATACCTACAGGGCCACTGCAGATGTAGACGGTAAAGTAGACAGCAAAGGTAAACTGCTGTATCGTCTTAATGTGATGGGACAGAAGAAGGGCTCATTCGTTCCTTATGATTTCAATGACCGTGTTTCCGTAGCGCCTGTATTAAAATACAACTTTACCGACCATACTTCGTTGACATTGGAATATGACTATCAGTTCAGTCGTATGCGGGCACCAGGTGCAGCCTATCAATATTCCGCCAAAGGGTTTAAAGATGTTCCCAGGAACTGGACTACTGCCAGTCCGGATATCGACCCAACCAATATTAACGATCATCGTGTATTGCTGGCATTCAATCACTCTTTCAACAGTAAATGGAGCCTGACCACTCAATTGGCTTATTTTAACTACAGGCAGGTCGGTACAAGCCTTTGGCCACGTACCATTGACGAAGCGGGTAATATGCAACGCGGCATTACCATCTGGGATGCACTTGGTAAAAATGCATTCGGACAGGTGTTTGTCAACGGTGATGTACGGACAGGTGCTGTAACACATCGTATCCTGGCGGGAGTAGACCTTGGTATTAAGGACTATTGGGCCGATTTCTCTCAGAATGCGCCTTTAGACGCTACTGCCAGCTTTAATATCTATCACCCGAATCATGCCATTGCCCATAGCAGCATCCCGGTATTTGACCGTTCTATACCCATCACCGAAAGGACAGGTATATATGTTGTATCACAGAAGTATGCGTCTTTGTATGTTCAGGACGAGCTCCAGTTCTTTCATGATAAATTGCGGTTGACATTAGCAGGCAGGTATACTGTGTCTACGGATGCCAACGATGCCGGCAGTTCTTCTACTGATGACAAGAAGTTCACTCCCCGGGTAGGTCTAAGTGCTTCACTGGATAAGCAGACTTCTGTATATGCAGTATTTGATCAGGCATTTGTTCCGCAACCAGGCCGTGATCGTGCTGGAAATCGCTTCAAACCGGTAACTGGCAACAGTTATGAAGTTGGTTTCAAACGCGATTGGTTTGGCGGCAGATGGAATAGTACTGTAGCACTTTATCATTATACCAAAAACAACGTACTTACTGGTGATCCCAACGATCCCAACCACATTTATTCTATACAAATCGGCGGTATTCGTGCCAATGGTGTCGAGGTAGATGTAAAGGGAGAACTCGCCAAAGGGCTGGACCTAATGCTGAACTACGCTTATGCCGATTCCCGCATCGCGAAGGATACTGCTAATTCCAAAACTATTGGTAACATAACACCCGGCGTTACCCGGCATGTAACCAATGCCTGGTTATCTTACCGTTTACCCACCGGCCGTCTGAAAGGTTTTGGCGTGTCACTGGGCTATCAATACCAGATAGGCCGTTATGCATGGTATGTATTTGATGGATCTGAGCAACAAATTCCTGATTATTTCAGGTTGGATGGTAGCATCTCCTGGCAAAATAAAAAATACAGTATAGCCCTGAATATCAACAACATACTGAATGATTATCTGTTCTCCGGGGCTCCATATGCCTTTGGCAGTACGAAAGCTTTCTATTGGGTATCTGAAGCACCACGCAATTTCCGTGTCAGCGTAGGATATAGATTTTAGTAGATGTCATTGTTAGTTATAAAACAGAAGGCCGGTCGTGACGACCGGCCTTCTGTTTTATAAAGGTGGACGGGAGATATACAAATGATATACCCTAACTAAGGAAAAGGTGGACGGGAGATATGTAGGATAGTCATGTAAACTGAAGGTCAGCCTACTCAGCATTAGATAATATTTCCATAATTTTTATTTCCGGCAGTTAATGCTTAACTTGTAACTGGAAAACCTGATGAAACCATTGTTATCCCCGCTCTAATTCTCGCCTTTATTATTCCATGCAGCTTTTATCTATTCCATGTTATTTATCGGAATATTCTATTGTTCAACAATAACCAGAATCAAATTACTATGAAACAAAAGGGATTTTTAATCGACATGGATGGCGTGATCTACAAGGGAAGTGAGCCTATTCCCGGTGCTGTAGAGTTTATTAATGGCCTTAGAGAGAAGGGAATCCCTTTCCTTTTCCTTACCAATAACAGCCAGCGTACCAGTCGTGATGTGAGCTACAAGCTAAAGAAGATGGGATTTCATGTGAATGAACATGACATCTTTACCTGCGGTACCGCTACTGCCAGGTATTTGGCCAGTAAAAAGAGCCATGGTACTGCCTATGTGATCGGAGAGGGGGGATTACTTACAGAGCTTTATAATGCAGGCTATTCGATCGTGGATGATCAGCCGGACTATGTGATCATAGGAGAAGGGCGTACTATTATGCTGGAATCCGTAGATAAAGCGATCAATATGATCATGAACGGCGCGAAACTGATTGCTACCAACCTGGATCCGAACTGTCCGGTAGGTAATGGTAAATACAGGGCCGGTTGTGGTGCCCTGGTGGCGATGCTTGAATTTGCCACGGGTATCAAAGCCTTCAGTGTGGGAAAGCCTAGTCCTATTATGATGCGGATGGCCAGAAAGGAACTGCAGCTAACGACCGATGAAACGGTCATGATCGGCGATACCATGGGCACGGATATACTGGGTGCGGGCTCTATGGGATTCACGACTGTACTGACCCTTTCCGGTGTGACGCAGGAGAAAGACCTGGCACATTTTGGCTACTCCCCTGATTTTATCATCAAGTCTGTAAATGACCTGCTGAACGAGGACCTGTTTATGCAGGTAATGAACAGTAAAATGGAGGTTGCTTATCAGACCTCCTTATAAAGCGAGACATCTATAATCAACAATAAAGGCTCCCGGAGATATCCATCTGTAATGGTACTCCGGGAGTTAAAGGGGATCAGGGGATAGTATTATTTCGCTAGTAGTCCTTCCAGGGTGAAAGCAGCATAATATAAGCCACCGATGGTAGGACCAGCCGCATATTGTATATACCTGTTGTTGAATATATTGGATGCACCTACTTTAATGGTGCCTTTTATCTTGGGAATGCGATAGGTCACCTGCGCATCGACTACGCTGTATGCGGGTACAACACCATTTGCCAAAGGGCTTTCCCACAGGAAGGTGTCCTGCCAGCGCCATACAATATTAGCGCCGAAATTTTTCAGTAGCTCCCGGTTACCGATAGATATATTGGTCACCCATTTAGGTGTATTGAATGCCGTCACAAATACATCCTTTTCTTTATTGTTGACGATGTTATTGTAGTTCAGGTTGCCCGAGATCGTAAACTTCTTATAGAAGTTATAGGTTACTCCCAGGGAAGAACCATAGTTATGATAGTCGTTTTTGGCATTGGTGAATACCCTATAACGCGTTTGTTTGGATCGGGCAAGCATATCCAATACAGCGGCATCTGATCCTACTTTTCCACTGGAGGGTACTGCCACCTCCACTTGTCCAAGGAATCCGTCATAGATATTGTAGTAGGCATCAAAATCCACTACCAGCTTATTGTCCAGCAGGGCACTGCGATAACCTATTTCAAAGGAGTTGATCTTTTCTGGGCGGGTAGGTGACAGATTGGTAATAGACAAGATAGCTTTATTTTTCAGCGCCGCGTCATTCTTATTCATGCCATTGGCTACCTCTTTATTGACTGCTGCATTAAAATCATTGATAGAGCCCAGGGTATAGGAGTTATCCAGGTATCCCAGTCCTTCGTTGATAAAATCGAGCCCACCCACTCTTCTTACGTTTCCATTGTTTACAAAGGACAATGCTTCAAACAGTGCGGGGAAACGGAAACCATTCTGATAGGAAGCACGGAAGTTGTGTTTCTCTGCCAGCGTATATACTACTGCTAACCGGGGGTTGACCTTGGGCTGAAATTCAAGGTTCTGATCAAAGCGGAGAGAGCCGGTGAGTTTCAGTTTTTCGTCGAAGAAGGTCTTAGTGGCCTGTGCGAAAAAACCATATTTCGTATAGTATACATTGTTACCACCAGGTTGTGTCCGTTCTGCCAGGGGGCGTTTGAAGTCGACGAAGTTATTACCGTCCGGTATCACCTGGTAAACGCGGAGGTCTGCCCCTACCAACAGGTTGAAAGCTTTGATCTTTTGAGTGAGATCCCATTGTCCGTCGAGATTGTACATACGGCTCTTTTGTGAAAGCCAGGCGCCACCGGTAGCAGGAGCACCAGGTATTACGGAGCCGATGTCCCAGTTGTTGACGCCTATGATCGTTTTCTTCAGGGCGTCAAAAGCAGGGGTACCGGGCTGTACGCGGCCGGCATCTGCTGCATAGCGGGCAATCTTCATGGCGGCGGCCAGGTCTACATTACCACCTGACTTATCGATCTGATCCTGCAGGCTAGTCTTGAAGCGGGCCCCCCATTGATCATTTGTACCGTTATTCAGGTCGAGGTTGTCTGCCAATGGTTTGAGGTTATAGGAATCACCCGTATTTTCAATAGATACGTAAGCTCTTGCGAAATAGCTGGGGCCTTTCAATTCGACTTTATGATTCATGACGGTCACGCCGTCCAGCTGTATCTTATTACCCCGTTGAAATACACCATCCATACGTCCATAGCGGAAAGCGTATGACAGTTCTGCTTTTTCACTGATCCGGTAGTGTAAAGCCAGGTCAGCTTTCAGGTTCTCCACTTTAGGATTGATCAGGTCTTTTTCCCAGTACCCGGTGCGGCGTACATTGAATGTCTGGTTTTTGCCTTTATAGAGTACGCTTACCGGTACGTTGTTGTTGTTCTCATCGCCATAACGATTCCAGGCATCATACGCGGGATTATTGTCTCCACTGAGCTCCGGGAAGGCCGGGTTTGCCGAAGTAAGATTATAAGGGTTTTGATCTGTTTTGGTATTGGAAAGCCAGTCAGTACCTCTCATGTAACTCGCATTGATCTTGAAGGCGAACTTGTTATGAAAAGCTTTAGCATAGCGGATGGCAGTTTCTGTCAGGACGCTGGGATTGTAATCGGTACCATCGACATGATTGACGCCTACCTTCTGATATACACTTAGTCCCTGGTATAAAAAGGGGCTTTTAGTGATTAGGTTGGCCATCCCATTAATTGCATTCATACCATATAATGCGGAGGCGGCACCCGGGGTGATCTCAACACTAGCAATATCCAGTTCTGTAGGACCGATCGCGTTGCCAAGCGGTACTCCCAATGTGGCAGCCTGCATATCCACGCCATCTACGAGCTGCATAAAGCGGAAGTTATTGGGAATATTAAATCCACGGGTATTGGGCACTTTAAATGTTAGACTGGAGGTGGTCATCTGGACACCTTTTACATTTTCCAGTGCATCGTAGAAACTAGGTGCAGGAGACTCTTTAATGGCCCTGATATCCAGTTTTTGGATGGCTACCGGGGACTTCATAGCGGCTTCTTCCACACGGGAAGCCGTTACTACCACCTCTTTACCTAATACGGTCTGGGTCAGCAGGCCTATATTCAATTTGGAATCGATACCGTTGACCGTGTATTCCTTAGGTTCAAAGCCTACCATGGAAAAGACCAATGTAAATGGAAATTTCAGTTTGGTCTTAATGCTGAATGCTCCTTTGTTGTCCGTGGCGGTGCCGGATACTGTACCTTTAATGACCACACTCACTCCTGCAAGGGGGGCGCCTGATTCCTGGTCGTTGACAGCTCCGGATATCACGACGATATTGCTTTCCTGTGCCTGAAGGTATACTGGAAGACTTAGCAATAATAAGAGTATAAATGTCAAAGCATAGGTGAGTGCTTTCATTAAAATGTGATTTTGGTGGTTTTAATGTTAATAGTCTATAGAATTAGTGGACTAAATTAGTGTGCCTATTGCTTATTTACAAAATTTCCGAGGACTTTATTTACGGGGATTGGAGGCGGGGTGGGGGACTGGTCTTACAATGTAACTGGTTAGCAAGGGGTTGTGCAGTAATCTTTTTATAAACAGGAAGGCGTAACAGTTGGTCTGTTACGCCTTCTTGTTTACAACGAGTGTATATTTTTATGCGGTGGCATCTACTTCATTGCCCAGCCGTTGGTTACTGGCGGGTTGCAGGTGCCGGCTAAAGAAACGTTTCTGGAAAATGAGTATTGTGATCACGCCTACGGAGATAGCGGCATCTGCGATGTTAAATACAGGCCGGAAGAATATGAAGTAATCGCCACCTTTGAATGGCACCCACTTGGGGAGATAGCCTTCGTAGATAGGGAAATAGAGCATATCAACTACTTTACCATGGAGGAAGCTGCCGTATCCTCCACCTTTGGGCAGGAACTTGGCCACTTCGTAGGTGCTTTCGGAGAATATCAGTCCGTAGAACATGCTGTCGATCAGGTTACCGGCAGCTCCTGCGAGTATCAGGGAGCCGCAGATGAGCAGGCCGGTATGATATTTTTCGCGGATCAGTCTTTTCATATATACAAATCCTATCACCACCGCTACCAGGCGGAAGAGGGTGAGCAGGATCTTACCAAAATCGCCACCAAATTTGAGACCGTAGGCCATTCCTTCATTTTCTATGAAGTGTATCCGGAACCAATCAGGAAATATCATGAATTCCTGCTGCATGTACATATTGGTCTTAATCCAGAATTTCAGGGCCTGGTCTATCACCAGTATCAGCACTACAATTATTATTACGTGACGATATTTCACAATAGATTAAATTTTGTCAAAAATAATAGATTTATTTAAAGTGGCTGTAGAAAAGGGCGGCCTTATTTTACAGCGTCAGGTGCTTTTTTATTCCTGGAAATATACACGTTTTACCCGCTGAGAGATACTGGTTAGTATTTCATATGGGATGGTACCTGCCCATTGTGCGAGTTTTTTTACCGGCAGGTCTTCTCCGAATACGATCACTTCGTCGCCTTCTTCCACTCCGGGGATGTGTGTCACATCCAGCATCAGCATATCCATAGCGATGGTACCGGCGACGGGAGCCATTTTCCCTTTTACCAGCATACTTCCTTTGCCCTGGCCCAGGGAGCGGAAATATCCATCTGCATAGCCGATGCGAACGGTTGCAATCACGGCCGGTGACTGGGCTTTCCATTTGGCGCCATATCCTACGGTCTCTCCCGGCTGCAAGTGTTTCAGCTGCGCGATAGTAGTTTTGAGGGTGCTCACATTGCGCAATTGGTTCTGGATATTCTGTCCACTGTCTATGCCATACATGCCGATGCCCAGTCTGACCATATCGAGCTGGAGGTCGGGATGCCGATGTATAGCAGCGCTGTTAGCGATATGACGAATTACGGCATATCCCAGTGCTTTTTGCAGCTGGTGGCTCATTTCATAGAACAATTCCCCCTGTTGTTTGGTGAGACTGTCCAATGCCGGATCTTCACTGCCAGCCAGGTGGCTGAAGATGGATTGTACCTTTAACTGCGGGTTGTCTGTTAATATGGTAGCCAATGCCGGGATATCTTTCTGTTCGAAACCCAGGCGGTGCATACCAGTATCCAGTTTGACGTGGATAGGGAAGGCTGTTTTTCCGGCGATACGCACTTCCTCTTCGAACTGTTGGAGGATGTGCATGGAGTATATCTCCGGTTCCAGGTTCCATTGCAGGATAGCATCGAATGTGCTGGGTTCCGGGTTCATCACCATAATCGGCATAGTGATACCTGCCCGGCGCAGGTCTACTCCCTCATCTGCATAGGCTACGGTGAGGTAATCTACACCAATGAACTGCAACAGATTGGCAATTTCAAAACTGCCGCTGCCGTAGGAGAACGCCTTTACCATAGCCATCAGCTTGGTATTGGGTTTGAGCAGGGACTGGAAATATTTTACATTATGTGAGATGGCGCTGAGGTTGATTTCCAGGATGGTCTGATGCGCCTTTTGCTCCAGTAGCTTACCGATACGTTCAAATTCAAATACGCGCGCCCCTTTGAGCAGGATGGTTTCATGCTGGAAATCCTGCTGATTGAACTGTTGAATGAATTCTTCTGTGGTATTGAAGAAGCTGCTTTTCAGTCCTTCTATCTGTTGAAAGATCTTTTTCTCGCGGGAGATATTTTTGCCGATACCGATCAGGCGTTCTATTCCTTTTTTCTGCAACAGGCTGGCCACTTCGTCATAAAGGGACGCGTCGCTTTTTCCACTTTGCAGGATATCGCTCAATATGACGGTACGTGTAGGATGTTGTTGCTGCTGCTGCAGGAAGTCCAGCGCGATCGTCAATGACCCGAGATCGGAGTTATATACATCGTTGATCACAGAGCAGTTGTTGATGCCCTGTTTCAGTTCCAACCGCATGGCGATATTGCTCAATGTCAGCATACGCTGGCGGATCTCTGCCTGGTCTCTGCCGAGATATAACATCAGGGCCCAACAGTGAATGGCGTTTTCAATAGATCCTTCGTCTACGAATGGGATCTCTATCGACAAATGCTCTTCCTGTTTATAAAGCGCCTCTATGCGGGTGTGATTATCTAACTTTTCGAGGAGGGTGATACGCAGGTCGGCATCGGTCTTACGGGACCAGCTTAACAACTGTAGGTTGGTCTGGTTATCGCGTTTACCTACCTGAGTGTGGAAGTTAAGTACGCATTCGTTGAGAGCGAGGTAGTCCTTGCAGTAGATCAGTACTTCACTTTTGGTAAATAGGACCAGCTTTTCATTGATCTTCTGTCGGATATTCAGAAAGCCTTCGCTATGCGCCTCTCCGATATTAGTGAAGATACCGATGGTAGGATGGATGATCTTTTCCAGGTTCACCATTTCTCCCGGTTGCGAGATACCCGCTTCAAAAATAGCTAACTCATGTTCCGGCTTCATTTTCCAAACGGACAGCGGTACACCTATCTGGGAGTTATAGCTTTTAGGACTACGTACGATGTGATAGTCTTTCTCCAGCAGCTGGTAAAGCCATTCTTTGATGATCGTTTTACCATTGCTGCCTGTGATGCCAATAACGGGTATATGGAATTGCTGGCGGTGATAGGCTACCAGCATATGTAATGCGTGTAAGGTATCTTTTACCAGTATGATATTGGCCTTGGGGAAATGCCCTAGTTCCACGGGTTGGCTCACCAGGAAATTGCTCACACCTTTACGGTAGAGCTCTTCCATATATTGGTGGGCATTACGCCGCTCGCTAACGAGTGGAATAAAAAGGGATGTCTCCGGAAAATTCAGCTTCCTGCTGTCCAGCAAAATATGTTCTATCTCCGGGAAACCTGTTTGTTGCAGGATCTCCCCTTTCAGGATCTTGCTGATACTTTCTGCGTTGTACACTTGATATCAGATTTGTAATAAACTCTCAGTTGACATTTTATCTGTCACGTTATACCTGGTTATACATTTTCTTAATGACCATCCTTCAACTGCTCAGGTACTCCTTTTTTCTTATGGTATATAGAATACCAGATAGAGCCACCCAGGCATAGTACGATAACGATCAGGGAAACATATATGGGTAAGGTGAAGTGAAAGATCTCTGCCAACATCTTCAGTCCTATAAATACCAGCACGATAGCTATACCCTGCTGTAAGTAATCAAATTGTGTGACGGCCCCTCTCAGTAAGAAAAAGAGGGAACGAAGTCCTAATACTGCAAATATATTAGAGGTATATACCACCAATGGGTCCTGGGATATAGCAAACACGGCTGGAATGGAGTCCAGCGCAAAGATAATGTCTGTTACCGCCAGCATCACCACTACCACACTGAGGGAGGTGAAATACACCTTATTATGTTTTTTTATTACAAATCGCTCTTTGGGATCTTCATGTGTGATACGCATGTATTTACTCATAAAGCGATAAGCGATGTTTTCTTCCGGTTTGAAGTCTTCATGTTGATCCACAACGAACATTTTGATACCGGTATATACCAGGAAGGCTCCAAATACGTACAATAACCAATGGAATTCAGCGATCAGGGCGGCTCCAACAGTGATAAAGACAGCGCGGAATAGGATGGCCATGAGGATACCGATCAACAGTACCCTGGCATAACTGGTTTCTTTAATCTTGAAGAAACTGAAAATCAAGATGAAAACGAAAATATTGTCAATAGACAGGGACCATTCCATGAGGTAGGCGCTCAGGAAGCTGATGGCGGTAGCATGTCCATCTTCAAACCACATATAAACAAAGAAGGCCAGGGAAAGGCTTACCCAGAAGGCTGTCTGAAGTAGTGCTTTTTTAATGGAGATTGTGGCGGATTTTTTGCTAAGCAGCCCGAGGTCGAAGATAAGGGCCAATACTATAACAATTCCAAAGATGAGGTACGTCCACTGCGTGGGTGTCATGAAAACCTTTTAGATTAGTGAACGGCAAAGATAAGGATATTTATATGCCACGATAGCGAACTGCTGATCTACAGCAGAAAGAAATGGCCAGCAGTAAGGCTGCCGGCCAACATATAAAAAAAGATATTATTTGACGCAAGCGATTGTGGTTACTGGTATTTACGTTGGCGAACGAACTGGAATATCATTGCAAACAATAAGATCAAACCTATAGGAGCAAGGAAGCAGATAGCCTGCCATTTTGTCTTTTCCTGTTTTACTTTTTCCGGATCCAGCAGGCGCAGGGTTAGCTGTTTGTTACGGCTTTCCAGTATCCCATTATTATTAGTCAGGTATTCCAGGCAGTTCAAAAAGAATTCTTTATTAGCGAATGCGAAACCCGGGTTAAATTCATTGATCCCCATTTGCAGCGGTCCATTCTTTCGGGATACTGCATTGGCAATCACATCTCCGTCACTGATCACGATCATTTTACCATCCTGTTCAGCTTGCGCTTTGAAAGGGGCGCCGGAAACCTGCTGTACCATTTTCAGGCTGGCGTCGTCCAGCCTGTTACGGAACAAGGATATGAATTTACCTTCCAGTAATACTGCTGCAGGCAGGTTGGATTGTCGAAAATCCCGTGGGTTAGGTTGCTTTTTAACATCATCCCAGCTTACCTGTACGGGCGCACGGAGGGTACGGCTATTAGGAGAAGTTGTCAGCAACACCGTCTTGCGGATCTCCCCACCCTTAACGGTATCCATAGAACTGGTGAACCTGCTGAGCACCATATCCATATTTTTAACGATCGGATGTTGCCCGGTAGGTGTCAGCAAAGGAAAATAGGGGAAAGGGACTGGTTGTATCTGAGGACGATCTCCAGTTCTTCCCACGACCAAGGGGATGACATCACATTGCAGGTCCTGTACCAGGTCCTGGTTGATACGGACACCATATCTGAATAACAGATCTTCCAGGTCGAGTCCACGATCAAAAGCAATAAAGTTTCGTCCACCCTGCAGACTGTCTACGGAGGCGGTCAATGCATCTATATACCATATGATACGGCCGCCGTTCATGACGTACTGGTCGATCTTCAGCTTATCCTGTTCGGTAAACGTTTGAATAGGACGGTTGAATAAAATCACATCAAAATCCTGGGGAATATGGCTATTAGCCGCCAGTCCCAGGGTATCCAGGCGATAGTTGGATTGTAGGGTACTCAGGGCATCATACACTTCGGCGCCCAGCGATTCTCCGTTGCCCAGCATATACCCGATCAGCGGTTTTTCCTTTTGTTGCAGCTTTTGAATAGCGCTGGCAAACTGATATTCCAATAGTGCTTCGGAGTTACTCATTGTCTGCAGGGGATCCTGGCCTCCCTGGCTCTTTAGTAAATTGACACCGATAGTTCTTCCCTTGTAATGAAGCAATGCACCGGGGAATATCAGTTTTTCCGCATACCCTTGGCTAGACTGTTCCTGTACTTGGAGGTTAAACGGCATAATGCCCTGTGCAGCCAGCGATTCCTGAAAAGCCAGCCGGGCAGAGTCATCCAATCCTTGTCCGGGACCTTGAAAGGTGTATTGGATATGTTGTTTACCATATTCTCGGAACTCATCCAATAGCTCTTGGGTAGAACGAGCTAATTGGCGGAAGCTGGCCGGATAGTCCCCTTTCAGGAACACTTCTATCGTAACCGTACTGTCCAGCCCTTTCAGTAAAGCTTTGGTGGAAGGCGTGAGTGTATATCTATTTTCTTTTGTCAGGTCCTGACGAGTATGAAAATAGGCAGCCAGGATGTTAACAGCGATCAATAAGATCGCCACTCCCAATACCCGCTGTAAATATTTCTTTTGTTTGGTCTGCAAGGTGATCTACGTTTCTGGTTATTCAGTTATTATTCCATTTGCCGGGGGAGCTGCTTTGATCAGCTATCCCACATTCTTCGTTGTAGTGACAAACGGGTAAGGTATAGCATAAAAGCAATTAAACTGATGAAGTACACCACATCCCGGCTATCAATAACCCCGCGGCTGATGGAAGTATAATGAAATTTAATCCCTGCCATTTGTAGATAATAGTCGGCGCCACCTGTAAATACGGCGACCTTACTAAGGGCATCGAATCCATTATAGCACAGGAAGCAGGTAAATACGGCTATTAAGAAAGCGACTACCGAGTTGGCTGTCAGCGAGGACGACCATATACCAATGGCGGTAAAGACAGCCCCCAACAGGAAGAGGCCGATATATGCGCCGGTGATACCGCCATTGTCAATGTTTCCGGGAACGGTGCTCAGTCTGGATATGGCAACGTAATAGACAAGGGTAGGCAATAGGGATATCAATACGACCAGTAGCCCGGCCCAATATTTACCCATTATGACCTGCCACCAGGTCAAGGGTTTGGTACTTAGCAGCTCCATCGTACCGGTTTTGAATTCATCTGCCAGGCTACGCATCGTGATAGCTGGTATCAGCAACAGGTAAATAATAGGAGCCAATTCAAAAAGCGGGTCTAGATTTGCATACCCGTAGTCCAGCAGACTGGTATCCGGGAACACGAATAACATCAGACCATTTGCCAGTAAAAACAGCAGGATAGCTACGTATCCTGTTATACTGCTGAAAAACTGTTGTATTTCTTTCTTAAAGACGGCCAGCATGGAAAAATTAGTAAAAGCACAAATATATAAAATAACGCCATGTGCTATTAAAAACTTATACCATTGGATGTTTTCCTGGCAATGGTGAAGTAAAAAAGGGAGGAATGTAACAAGTGAAAGGCTTATCCGTCCTGCCAAAGCGAGCAGGACCAGCACGGGATAGGGCTAAAAGGACGTCGACAATTTAATGGAAGATATCTTCCTCTTCTTCTATATCTGCATTTTCAATTTCAGCTACTGATAGCTCTTCCAATCCGTTTTTACGCAGGAAGTCGTTGATGGATGCTTTGATCGCGTCTTCTACCAGAATAGAACAATGCAGATTGACAGGCGATAGGTTAAGGGCAGCTACAAAGTCCATATTGTCAATACGGGCAGCCTCTTCTATTGTTTTCCCTTTAAGCCACTCTGTTGCCAGTGATGAAGCTGCTATAGCGGCGCCGCCTCCGAAGGTCTTAAACTTAGCCGCTGTAATGACACGTGTGGTCAGGCTGACTTCTATCTGGAGGCGGATTACCTCGCCCCATTCATTGTTGCCAATCAGGCCAGTACCTACAGTATTACTCTTGCTATCCAAAGTGCCGACATTTCTGGGGTTGTTGTAATGATCTAAAACGATGTCAGAATATGTCATATACTTCTCTGTTTAGTGCCACGTTAGTTAGTATTCCTGGTCATGCTAATGATGTTCCCAGGTGATGGTATTCATATCTATTCCATCTTTAAACATTTCCCAAAGCGGACTCATGTCCCGCAGTTTTTTTACTGCAGCTGTTACCGCCTGGATGGTATAGTCTATTTCTTCTTCAGTTGTAAACCGTCCAAGGCTGAAACGCAGCGAAGCATGCGCCAGGTCATCTCCTAATCCCAAAGCCTTCAGGACATAACTTGCTTCCAGGGATGCTGATGTGCAAGCTGCACCGGAAGATACGGCAATCTCCCTGTTAAATCCCATCATCAACCCTTCTCCTTCTACATATTTAAACGACAAATTAGACACATGTGGTAAACGATGCTGTGTAGAGCCATTTACATAGGCTTCTTCCAGTTCCAGCAGTGCTTTCTCCAATTTATCACGTAAAACAGCCAGTCGCTTAGCTTCTGCTTCCATCTCTTCCATGCACAGCTCGCAGGCCTTACCCAACCCTACAATACCGGGGACATTTAATGTGCCGGAGCGCATCCCTCTTTCATGTCCGCCTCCATCCATCTGAGCCGTTACCTTCACACGGGGAGACTTACGCCTTACATACAGGGCACCTACTCCTTTAGGGCCATAGATCTTATGTGCACTTAACGCCAGCAGATCTATTCCGTCCCGGTCAACATTCACCGGTATCTTCCCTACCGCCTGTGTGGCATCCGTCATCATCAGTATACCATGTTTCTTGGCAATAGCACTGATCTCTTTGATAGGATGTACTATACCGATTTCATTATTAGCATACATAATTGCCACCAGTATAGTCTGCGGGGTAATAGCCGCCTCCAGTTCTTTCAGGTCTATTTCCCCTTCGTTGTTTACTTTCAGGTAGGTCACTGACGCGCCCTTCTTCTCCAGGTGCTTACAGGTATCCAATACCGCTTTATGTTCCGTCTCCGTAGTGATGATATGATTGCCTTTGCTGCTGTACATCTCGAACACTCCTTTCAAAGCAAGATTATCGGCCTCAGTAGCCCCGGATGTAAAAACGATCTCTTTCGGCTCTGCACCTATCAAACGAGCTACCTGCTCTCGGGCGTGATCTACAGCTTCTTCTGCCGTCCAGCCAAAAGCATGGCTTCTGCTGGCCGCATTGCCAAATATTTCTGTAAAATAAGGTAGCATTACGTCTACCACTCTCGGATCGCAGGGAGTGGTTGCGTTATAATCCAGGTATATAGGTAGTTTTGGCATATTCGCAGGATTCTGTTGTGGTCTGTAGCTAAAATCAAACCAAATTTACGACATATGTTCTATTTTTACCCGGTCGCTCCCATTGCAAATACTGATGCGCCGATAGAAGTAGTCTATACCTTTATATTCGTGATACAGAACGGTATGGTTTGCGTTTGACGTGCGTTAACAACTTTTTTACAAATACATAAAAACCAGCTCGTGCTCAAAGTTGAACATATTGGCATCGCCGTAAAATCCTTATTGACGGCTGTACCTTTGTACGAAAAATTACTCAACACCTCCTGTTATAAAAAAGAAGCAGTAGAAAGCGAACATGTGACTACCGCTTTTTTTCGGACAGGCGATACCAAGATAGAGTTATTGGAAGCTACTGCACCCTCCAGTGCGATCGCCAAATTCATCGATAAAAAAGGAGAGGGCATGCATCACATCGCCTTCGAAGTAGCAGACATACATGCAGAAATGCAGCGACTCTCGGCTGAAGGTTTTACTTTATTGCATGAACAACCTAAAGCCGGCGCTGATAATAAAATGATCTGCTTTCTGCATCCTAAAGATACAAATGGAGTACTGATAGAACTGTGCCAGGAGATCAGATGAGGAAGCAACATTAAATTTTTCTGTACGTATTTGCAAAGTTATTAGCTACCTTTGCGGCCAATTGTATTCTCGTCGTGAAAGTCTCCAAACATATAATGGTAGCGTTGCTTGTGCTGGCATGGATGTGCCAGGCATTCAGCCGTTATTGGGTGATGGCCGACTTCTACATGAATCGTGATTTTATTGCCAAAACACTTTGTATCAACCGCGACAAGCCGATGATGCATTGTAACGGGCATTGTCAATTGAAAAAACGCATGAACGACCAGGAGCGTAAAGACAATGAAAACCCGGAGCGTAAAGCGGAAAACAAAAACGAAGTATTCTATACGCAACATATTATCAATAGCATCACACCTGCCTTCATATTCATCGTCACAGCCTGTCAGCCGGGCAACGCAGGCATGCCTGTTGACCGCTCCTCCTGCATCTTCCACCCACCACTCGCATAACGCATTACACGCAACTGCACTTAGCATTCACGAATAACAATATCTCCGTACTTAAAAGTGATACTCCCTGTCCGGGAAAACTTAGTTTTCCTCCCGACAACTTATATCACCTGGCGGAAACTCGTATACGTATGCGTGTATATCCAGCTTCTACTGCTTAATCAGAACATCTTTTTCTTCCAAAGCAACGGACCAGCAGTCCATATTCGCCTGCATAATGCGAAACGGATCGCAATTGCCTGCGTCCATCCTTAAAATACTGCCTAACATCATGCAACGTATTATTACCTCCGTCTTATATACCATTATCACCCTGGCTATTTTCTCCTCCTGTAAAAAGGAATCAGCCACGCCGGCATACAATGAAAAGAAATTAGCCACTTTATCCATACAGTTCGACAATATAGTAGGGGAGAAGAACCTACAACTTAATACAGGCGTGTATACCAACGCAAGTGGTGAACAATTCTCCGTGAGCACGTTACAATATTATATTAGCAATATCAAGGTTACCACGAGCGGTGGACAAGCATACACGGTACCACAGGATAGTAGCTACTTTCTTGTATCGGAGAGCAGTGCTACCTCCCAATTTGTAAAAGTGAAAGTACCCGAAGGGGAATACGCTACACTCAGCTTTGTGTTAGGTGTCGACAGCCTGCGTAGCACAGCTAAAGTAGATAAACGTACCGGCGTACTAGACCCGGCTGGTGAAGCTGGTGGCAATATGTACTGGAGCTGGAACAGCGGTTATATTTTCTTTAAGATGGAAGGCTCCTCCGCGGTAGCGCCGGGTGATAAAAAATTCAGGTATCATATCGGCGGATTCGGCGGCTATAGTGCTCCTACCATCAATAACCTCAAAACCATCGATATACAGTTGACCGCTGCTGGTGTTGCCAAAGTCAGACAAGACCGGGAAGCCAATATCCACCTTATGGTAGATGTAATGAAAGTATTCAACGGACCGACCAATGTCAGCATCGCTCAAAACGCTACCGTAATGTTCGGCGATTTCAGCAAACTTATAGCGAATAACTATACCGCTATGTTCCGTCACGACCACACAGAAAACTAGTCCGTTCAACCCAACAATCATGATGATGAATAAATACGGGTTCATATTTTGCTGCATGCTGTCAATAACAGCATGCAGCAAAAGTGACAAAAACGATACCCCTCCACCCTTTGAGGGTTTCCGGCAACCGGCGAATTTCGCAGCAGCAGCTTACAGATTATCAGACAATAATATTACCCAGGCTGGCTTTGAGCTGGGACGTAAGCTATTTTATGAACCCAGATTCTCTAGGAACAATACCATTTCCTGTGGAGACTGCCACCTGCAAGCCGCTGCCTTCACCCATCACGGCCATGATGTAAGTCATGGTATTGACGACCGGCTGGGTACCCGTAATGCCACACCTCTAATGAACCTGGCCTGGCATACCACGTTCATGTGGGACGGTGGGGTATTCGACCTGGACCTGCAACCGATCGCCCCCATCACCAACGAGGTAGAGATGGATGAAAAAGTAGACAACGTAGTAAAAAAATTACAAGCCAGCAGTGAATATCCTGCATTATTCCAGAAAGCCTTCGGTAATAGAGACATTACAGCGGCACGTATGCTTAAAGCACTATCCCAGTTCATGGTCATGCTGGTAAGCAGTAATGCGAAATACGACAAGGTCATGCGTAAAGAAGGCGATGTATTTACAGCAGAAGAACAAAAAGGATACACGCTCTATCAACAGAAATGCAGTACCTGCCACCAGGAACCCCTATTTACAGATCAATCCTTTCGTAATAACGGCCTTAGCATTGGCCCTAACAATGACGAGGGCCGGTACCTGATCACATTGAACCCGCAGGACAAATACAAGTTTAAAGTTCCCAGCCTGCGGAACCTGGCTTACACCGCACCTTATATGCATGATGGGCGGTTGCTCACGCTCAACGGGGTCTTGGATCATTACACACAGGAAGTACAACGTACACCTAATCTGGACCCGCTGCTGCAACAACAGGCACTGCCAGGCATATCCCTCAGCGCGGAAGAACGGACACAATTACTCGCCTTCCTCAATACTTTAAATGACAGGGACTTCATTACAGACAAAAGATTTTCTCAACCTTAAGCAGCAGTAATCATGATGAAAAAGACTTACCTACTACTACTTATATTGATGGCAAACATGGCTACACCTGCCTTCGCCTGTGATATCTGCGGCTGCGGTGTAGGCAGTTATTATATAGGCATCTTACCTGAATTCAAAAAGCGCTTTATAGGCTTAAGATATCAGTACAAAACGTTACGCACACACTTAGGACCAGGTGGCAGGACATCTTATCTCACCACCGACGAACACTATCAAACAGCAGAATTATGGGGCGGCTGGAATCTGGGTAAAAGGTTCCGTATACTGGGTTTTGTTCCACTCAATTTTAACGAGCGGCAAAATCAGGATGCAACCAAATATAAAACCGGCTTGGGCGACATCGCTGTCGTAGGTTACTATCAATTGCTTAGCAAGCAGCGCTCCTTAGGCAACAACCTGCTGATACAATCCCTCTGGATAGGCGCAGGCGTAAAAGCCCCTACCGGAAAGTATGAGCCTGCCGAACAAAAACTGTCGGAAGCCATGCCCAACAACTTTCAACTCGGCACCGGTAGTGTCGACTTCACACTTAATGCCATGTACGACGTCCGACTGCAGGATTTTGGCCTGAATACCAACGTCAGCTATAAGATCAATACCGACAACCAGTACGACTATCGCTACGGCAATAAATTTACAGCCAATGTACTGGCCTACTATAAGATCAATATTGCACGCAAAGTAACCATAGCTCCTAACGTAGGCATACTGTATGAAACAGCGGCAAAAGATACAGAGCAAAAGAAGTATCCAGTTGATGTATCCGGTGGGGATCTGCTGCTGGGAACAGCAGGCATGGAAATCACTTTCTCCCGGTTTGCCGTAGGTGGCAACTTCCAGACACCACTGGCACAACAACTGGCAGGACAAAAAGTAAAGGCACAAAACAGGATGATGCTAAGTGTTTCCTATCTGTTTTAATTATTACTGCGTATTTATCGGTAGTCATATCGGCAAATACGCAGTATGCAGCTCGCATATGTTCATAAACCAACAATCACTTATATCGGATTATTCCAGGATAGTATGCAAAGGTAAAAAGCAGCTTCGCGAAGTGACTGCGATATAGGTATTTTATGTGAAATCAACATATATGCCTCTCCCCCTTGTCCCCACTGCATTTTTTTAGCATTCCCCCCCCTAAAAACGGGGCTTCAGAACGAATCTTATAATGCTATTTTTCTTTATATATTGAAAATCAATCTATTATTTCGGGCAACTTTTTTTTGATTTTAGCAATCCGAACTACTCTAATCTATCGTAAGTAACGATATTAGTACCACAGCTTAAGAAATGAATACGGAAGCAATTGAACAAAGAAGTCATTACAGCTGTTAATTCCATAAACAAAACAACCAAAGTCGCCCGATCAGCGCTAATTGTTTTCGAGAGTAAACAAAGTTCTCAATCAACATATTTGCTGTCTCTCTACGGAGTTGATAGTATAACGATAACTCTAAAGTTGGCATAGGTTATGAACACCTGCGGGTTTTTTAGCTTGCAGGTCTTTTTTTTATAGCCACTCAATTCCCCGCCATCTTACGCTAAAAAAGGTATACCTCCCTGTCCGGTCGATATACCTCTATCAGTCGATTACTGCGTTGCCCTTATGACGCAAGAACTTTCTCCATGCCCGTACTACGGCTACCTTTTATCAACAGATATGCATCCTCATACTGCTGTTGCTTTAACCACACAGCAGCTTCTGCGGCATCCGGCAAAAGAATATAAGGATGATGCACCTTGGCAAAATCTCCCCCTACCAATACCACCGCATGCCAATGATGCTGTTGTAGCAAATCCACCAATGCCTGATGCTCTTTAATGCTATCTCCTCCAAGTTCAGCCATCGCTCCCAATAACAATACTTTCTTATCTGCCTGTATCCCGGCAAAGTTCTCTACCGCTGCCCGCATACTGGATGGATTCGCATTATAGGCGTCCATTATGATCGTATTGGAGCCTTGTTTGATCACCTGCGAACGGTTGTTGGAAGGTACATATCCCGCTACCGCTTCGCTGATTTTGTCGACAGCTACTCCAAAATGTACACCTACTGCCACTGCCGCCATCACATTGGGGAAATTATATGCCCCCACCAGGTTGGTCTGTAAAGTCCCTACCGAAGACGGCTGTGTAACCCTAACCCCCAATAATGCCGTATCCGCCAGTGGAGATCCCGTAAAGTCAGCATCGGTCTCACCATAGGTAATGACCGTCGCAATACCTTTACTCATCTCTACCAGGTACGGATAGTCCCGGCATACAAATACCGTCCCTCCACTGGAGCGCAGGAAATCATATAGTTCACCCTTTGCCCTGCGTACCCCTTCCTCACTGCCAAAGCCCTCCAGGTGAGCTTTACCGATATTGGTAATAATACCATGGGTAGGCAATGCTACTTCACAGTAAGCGGCGATCTCCTTCTCATGATTAGCCCCCATTTCAATCACGGCGATCTCTATTTCAGGCCCTATTGCCAACAATGTCAGCGGCACGCCGATATGATTATTCAGATTACCTACCGTAGCCTGCGTCTTAAACCCTGCTGCCAATACTGTCCTGACCAGTTCTTTGGTGGTGGTTTTACCGTTAGTACCGGTAATGGCCAGCACCGGGATATTCAGTTGCCTGCGATGGTAGTTGGCCAATGACTGTAAGGTCTGCAATGCATCTGCTACCAGCATCATCTTATCAGGCTGTGTATAATAGGCTGCTTCATCCACGACGGCAAAAGCAGCCCCCTTTTCCAGGGCCGCCGCCGCATAGGTATTCCCGTTAAAGTTGGGTCCCTTTAATGCAAAAAAGATATCCCCTGCCTTTAACTGACGGGTATCCGTTTGTACAGACGGATGCTGACGGTAAACTTCATATAATTGATCGATAGTCACGGCTATGTTATGTTTGGTCACAAATGTAAAAATATCCGCCGTCCGGCAAATACTTTTTTCCCGGCAGCCCTTCCGCAGTCATCTATCATTTCCCCTATCTGTAAACTATACCAATCACAGCTATTAATGAAAAATCCTGGCCTTCCAGGCAACGTAACACTGCTGTCTTACGTATACGGGGCATAATCAGGCACATGGACAGAGTGCCCGCTTTCAATCAGGAGCAATGAGCCGGTTGCCAGCTTTTTTGAAGAACTATTCAATTGATATTATGAAAAAATTATTAGCCTTACTGGCCGCATCAATGCTGACGGCCCCCCTTTTTGCCCAAGACATCTATTCCTGCAGGAATGTCTCATTGTCCTTTTTTTCAGAGGCTCCCATGGAGAATATTGATGCTAAAACAGATAAGGGCGTATCTGCTATCAATCTGAAAACAGGCAACGTGTACTTCAAAGTACCGGTAAACACCTTCCAGTTTAAAAAGAAACTCATGCAGGAACATTTCAACGAAAACTACCTGGAAACCGATAAATTCCCGTCTGCAGAATTTAAAGGTAAACTCCTCAATGCACCCGACTTCTCCAAACCAGGCACTTACGAAGTAAATGTAGAAGGCACCCTCTCCCTCCACGGCGTAGATAAAACCTATCGGGAAAAAGGTACCCTCACCGTAGGAGACAAACAGATAACCCTGCATTCCGGCTTCAATGTAAAACTGGCAGACCACCAGATCAAAATACCCACACTGGTAATAAAAAATATTGCAGAAATAGTAGCCGTGAAGATCCAGGCCGCCTATGAACCCAAATAATAGTACGACCTGCAGTATAGACTCAACGATATCTTTTTAGGCCGGCGCCGGCTACCACATATTACGACAACACAACATCCCTTCATCTTAAATCAATTAAAATCCAGCGTTAAAATGACCATTCTTAGAATTGCGTTCCTTTGCCTGTTAAGCCAGTGGTGTATGGCCCAGGATGATCTGAGCAAAATGTTTGACAAAGACACTCCTAAAGAACATACACCCGTGATTGCCACCTACAAATCTACCCGCATCATCCAGGGACACTCCACCGAAATGCTGAAAAAACGTGAGCTGGACTTTCGTGTGGCACACCGGTTCGGCGACCTGGGCGGAGAATTCGGTGGCTCCAAAACCTTCTTCGGTATGGATAACTCTACCGATATACGCATCGCTTTCGAATATGGTATCACTGACAACCTGATGATAGGTGTCAGCCGCGCCAAAGGCTCCGGCGACCTCAGCCAACTTTATGAGGGAATGGCCAAATTCCGCCTCCTCCAACAAACAACAGACGATCACGTACCGGTATCCCTGGTTGTATTCGGTAATGCAGTAGTAAGCGGTATGACCTCCAGCAAAACAGTCTCCGATCCCAGTCACTTTGAACAGTTCACAGACCGTATGTCCTATACAGGACAAGTAGTCGTATCCCGCAAGTTCGGCGAACGCCTCTCCTTGTCCCTATTACCCACCTATGTACACCGTAACCGCGTCGGTTATATGGACCAAAACAGCATACTGGCCATCGGCGGCGGCGGCCGGTTCAAATTTTCCAAAAGAATGGGACTGCTGGTAGAATATTTCTACCCCTTCCGCAACCAGGAAAGCAAAGACTACTACAAAACATTGGGCAAACAATTTTATAACCCCCTGGCAGTCGGCCTGGAAATTGAAACCGGCGGTCACGTATTTCACATTAACTTTACCAACTCCACAGCAATACTGGAAAACCAATTCATACCAGAAACCACCAGTTCCTGGTTACAAGGACAGTTCCGCTGGGGATTCAATATTTCCAGAAGATTTTCATTATAAACTTGGAAAAGATCACCTGCCGCATAAAAGAAAATTCCTGGCTGGCCAAAATAGCGGCCGCCAAACTGCATAGCAAGCAGGTAGCATTGGTATTGGGAGGCACTATACACCTGTATGGCGCCTCCCGTTCCGATCTCTTATCCAATATATCCTGGCTGCGACACGAAGTATGCCATGTCAGACAATACCGCCAATACGGCCGCTGGCTCTTCCTATGGCTATATTTCGTAGAATGGTGTCGCAAAGGATACTATAACAACCACTTCGAAATTGCCGCCAGAGCCGCCGAAAATGATCCCTATATCCTCGAAGGTATCCACATCACCTAAAATCCCCATCCCTAAAGCGAGCTGGTGCTCAATAATTTAAGTGACTGCGGCCTCGTTAGCACTTTACCTAAAAATTCGTTAAAGTGCGCTACCCGCTTATATAAATTTTCAGGGACTGCACTTATTTTCCTTATTTTTACGTCAAAGGAGGTGTTCTATGGTAAAAAAAGTAACAGAAGGAATCACCATCAGCGTGGAAACATTCTATCAGCCCGATTACTCTAATCCAATCGGAAGTGAATTCATGTTTGCCTATCGCGTTACCATTGAGAACAACAATACCTTCCCTATTAAGTTATTACGCCGCCACTGGTTCATCATTGATTCTAACGGTACACACCGCGAAGTAGAAGGAGAAGGCGTAGTAGGCGTTCAGCCCTTGCTGGCCCCCGGAGAAAGCTACCAATACGTGTCTGGCTCTAACCTCCGTACCGAAATAGGGAAAATGTATGGCACCTACCAAATGGAAAACCAGCTCAATAAGAAAATGCTGGAAGTAAAGATCCCTGAATTCCATATGGTAGTACCATTTAAACTCAATTAGTAACAGCTGGTATTATCCACCCTATAGTCTTAAACTATTTAAAAAAGGCTGACGGAAAAGTAAGATACTTTCCTGTCAGCCTTTTTTATTACCTGTTCTTTTTTATTAACTAATGGCTATCTTGGCTTATACTTAGCCCCGTTGAAAATGATCATCGGGTCCTTGATCTCCAGCAGCTGTTGCAACGTTACCTGCGGATTACGATCCATATACTTCTTCACGATCTGCCACCCTACGAAATAACCGATCTTACCCGGCGCCTCTCCCGGCATCCCCTGCGTAGTAGGCCCGTCATTCAGAAAACGCGACACATGTTGCCAGTCAGAACTATACAATAACTGCTGCTGCACAAAAAATTGCCAGATCAGTTGCTCATTATCCTTACACCAGGCCAGTTGCTCCTTCGTATAACCGGTCTTAATAGTATCGGGCGTAAACGGTAATACCTTATCCAGGAAATATTGCTGCCGTCCCGCATCTACCATCTGGGCAATCAACGTCGTATTATTCGCCGCCAGCGGATAACGCTGCTGTACCAACGCCAGCATACAGTTGACAGGAATATATTCCGGAGAGAACTTACGGATCATATAAGCAGGATAATCCGGTAACATCCCATATACCGGGAAGTTTGCGCCCATATACATATCCAGCCCAATCCCCAATACACCGTCCGCAGTGATAGCTCCATAGTTACCAATCGCCGAAATAAAAGTAACTACCTCCGGTGCATGAAAGTCCGGCAGGTAATACCGGGTATATTTAAATGCCTGCGTCAACTCCTGCTCGATCGGCTCCACCTTCGCAAAATGTTTATTCACGGAATCCTGCAATAACCGCAGATCCCGGTTGGTCAACATCGTCCGTAGCTGATGCTTCACCACATCGCTGCTGTCAGAATAAGGCCCCAGGTTCACAATATGCTCCGAATACACCGGCAGGAATAAAGGATACCTTATCGACAATCGCTTCAAACCGTCCCCTACCGCATTACTGTCAATACGGAACAGCTCCTGGTCAAATCGCTGTATCTTCACGGTCATCGGTATATGACTCACGTCAGGGGCCTTTACGGTATGCCCGCATCCCGCCCCTGCCAACCACAGGAAACAGATCAACCACAGCCAGGTGTTTTTTATGGTGTAACTTTGCATCGGTTTATCAAAACTAAATAGCAGGTAAAAATATTGCATACATTGTATTAAAAAAAAGGTAAAATCAATATGAAGCGTTTTTCATTGTTATTAGCATTGTTCAGCATAGCAGTGGGGAGTATGGCACAAGGCAAGTTTGATATGACAAGATCAGTACGGCTCGGATTCAAAATAGACCCGGGTATCATGATGCTCAAACCCCAGGAAGAAGGCGTTACCCGCAACTCGTCCCGGTTCGGTGCCAGCTTTGGTATCATGGTCGACTTCATGCTCAATGAAGCAGAAACCTATGCCATCGCTACCGGCCTCCAGATCGTCACCAGCGGCGGCAAACTCAAATATGATGCAGGCAAAGGCCTCAGCAGGTACAATAGTGCCCCCGCTGAATACGACATGCGCCTCACACATATAGAGATCCCTGCTACCCTCAAACTCAAAACAACCCCTACCAGCAGCGGCGCCGCCTTCTGGGGCCAGTTCGGCACCTACCTCGGATTTCCCGTCAGAGCCAGGGCCGACGTAGTCAGCCTCAACCAGAAATGGGAAAAACAAAACCTGATCAAAGAAGTCAATCGTATCAATATCGGCCTGCTCGTAGGCGCAGGTGTAGAATACCCACTGGGCGAACGCCTCACCGGCCTCGTAGGCCTCAGCTATCAGAACGGATTCATTGACGTTACGCGCAACGCCAGATGGGGCGATGGCAAAGTTAATATGAATAGCCTATCGCTCCGGCTCGGCGTATATTTCTAATCATTTTTTAATCGACATTTTTTATCACAGATCATTTAGGACATGAAGATCGTACTGGCACAGCAGAACTATCATATCGGCAACTTCGAGGTCAATACCGCCAAGATCATCAGCGGCATTCAGGAAGCAATAGCACAGGAAGCGGACCTGGTCGTATTCTCAGAACTGAGCATATGCGGATACCCTCCCCGCGACTTCCTCGAATTTGAAGACTTTATCAATAAATGTTATGCCGCCATCGATGAGATCAAAGCATACACCGACCGTATAGCCGTATTGGTAGGAGGACCCTGCCGTAACCCGCAGAAAGAAGGTAAAGACCTCTTCAATGCCGCCTGGTTCCTCCACGAAAAAGAGGTGAAACAGGTCATCCATAAAACACTGCTGCCTACCTATGATGTATTCGATGAATATCGCTACTTCGAACCGTCCTACGAATGGAAGGTCATCCCCTTCAAAGGCAAAAAACTAGCTGTCACCATCTGTGAAGATATCTGGAACCTGGGCGACAACCCGCTCTACCGCGTCTGCCCCATGGACCTGCTTATCCTCCAGCAACCGGATGTCATGATCAACCTGTCCGCATCCCCGTTCGACTATGACCATGATGCCGACCGCCGCGAGATCATACGCTCCAACGTATTGAAGTACAAGATCCCCATGTATTACTGTAATACCGTCGGCTCACAGACTGAGATCGTATTCGATGGCGGCTCCAAAATATTCGACGCCCTGGGCAACATCGTCCGGGAACTGCCCTACTTCCAGGAAGCCATCGACGGAATAGCACTGGAACAATTGCTCATCCCTACCGTACATACACCAGCCCCTGCCTATCAGGCAATCACTCAATTGCTGCCAGAACACAATATCGCCAGCATATACGAAGCCATCGTACTGGGTATCCGTGACTATTTCCGTAAAATGGGATTTACCAAAGCGATCCTGGGCTCCAGCGGCGGCATCGACAGCGCTGTCACCCTCGCCCTCGCCTGCGAAGCCCTCGGCAAAGAAAACGTACGGGCTATTCTCATGCCGTCACCGTATTCTACCGAACACTCCGTAGATGATGCCGTCGCCTTGTCCAAAAACCTCGACAATCCCTACGATATCATCCGTATCAACAATATCTACGAAACATTCCTCCAAACACTGGATCCCTACTTCAAAGGACTCCCCTTCAACGTCGCAGAAGAAAATACCCAGTCCCGCATACGGGGCAACCTGCTGATGGCACTGTCCAACAAGTTCGGATACATCCTGCTCAACACCTCCAACAAAAGCGAGCTGTCCACCGGTTACGGTACGCTGTACGGCGATATGGCCGGCGGACTAGCCGTACTGGGCGATGTGTATAAGATGCAGGTCTACGCCCTGGCTCGGTATATCAACCGCCATAAAGAAATCATACCGGTCAATATCATCGACAAAGCACCGTCCGCCGAACTGCGCCCCAACCAAAAGGACAGCGACAGCCTGCCGGACTATACTGTACTCGATAGCATCCTCTATCAGTACATCGAACGCCGCCAGGGACCCCGCGAGATCATCGCACAGGGCTTCGATCCCGCACTCGTCACCCGCACGCTCAAAATGGTCAATACCAACGAATATAAACGTAACCAGTTCTGTCCCATCATCCGCGTCTCCTCCAAAGCATTCGGCGTAGGTAGAAGGGTACCCATCGTTGGTAAATACCTGAGCTGACAACAGCCACAGATCGTCAAAGACGAATAATGCTCGACACTTACTGCCTGCGACTTACCGCAGCAAGACTTATATTTGCCCAAATTTTATACTAGAAACAATGTTACAAGTCCCTTTTATTCGACAAAACAAGGAATTGGTACTGGAACGTCTGGCACTTAAACATTTTAAACAAGTGTCCATCGTGGAAGAAGTGCTGGCACTGGATGACAAGCGTAAAAAGTTAACGCTGGAATACGATGAAACCCAAGCCCAGGTCAACTCCGCTTCGAAAGAAATCGGACAACTGATGGCCAAAGGACAAAAAGAAGAAGCCGAACAACGCAAATCAGAAGTAACACTACTCAAACAACGCCTCGCACCCATCACAGAAGAACTGGCCGCTACCGAACAGCTGCTACACGATACATTGGTACACCTCCCCAACCTGCCCGGCCCCGCCGTACCTCCCGGAAAAACGCCGGAAGAGAACGTCGAGATCCGCAGCTGGGGCAATATACCCACCCTGCAAGCAGGCGCCGTTCCACACTGGGACCTCGCCAAAAAGTACGACCTCATCGACTTCGAACTGGGCAATAAGATCACCGGCAGCGGATTCCCCGTATACAAAAACAAGGGCGCCCGTCTCCAACGCGCACTCATCCAATACTTCCTGGATTATAATACCAACAATGGCTATACCGAGTACGCACCTCCCTATGTCGTAAACGAAACCTCCGCTTACGGCACCGGCCAGCTGCCCGACAAAGAAGGACAAATGTATTACATCACAGAAGATAAACTGTACCTCATCCCTACCGCTGAAGTACCCGTAACAAATATCTACCGCGATGAAATATTGAAAGATACCGACCTGCCCATCAAAATGACCGCACATACCCCTTGCTTCAGAAGAGAAGCAGGCTCCTACGGTAAAGATGTAAGAGGCCTGAACCGCGTCCATCAGTTCGATAAAGTAGAACTCGTACAACTCGTACATCCCGATAAATCTTACCAAGCACTGGAAGAAATGGTAGCACACGTGGAAACACTCCTGCAATCCCTCCAGCTGCCTTATCGTATCCTCAATCTCTGCGGTGGCGATATGAGCTTCACCTCCGCACAGACCTACGACTTCGAAGTATACAGCGCAGCACAGGAAAAATGGCTCGAAGTAAGCTCCGTATCCAATTTTGAAAGCTACCAGTCCAATCGCATGAAGATACGCTTCCGCGAAGCAGGTGGCAAACCCCAATTGGTACACACCCTCAACGGCAGCTCACTCGCATTGCCCCGCATCCTGGCATGCCTGCTCGAAAACAACCAGACCGCAGATGGCATCCACCTGCCCCCCGTATTACAATCCTACTTCGGTGCAGGTAAGATCAGCTAAAACTGCTCCCCATATTTTTCCCTAAAAGGCCGGCTTTTGGAGCCGGCCTTTTTTTCTTATCTAGCTCCTTCTTTCCCTCCACCTTTCCTATATCATTCCTGTATCATTCGTATAACATTCGTATAAGCATCCTATAAGCTACCCTCGCTAAAATAATCCGGATCAGTGGGTTATATGCGCGAGATTTCTTATATTGTTACCGTTACGATCACCACTCAATTTGTTCTTATGAAGAAAACAGTAGGCCAACTATTACTGCTGGCTGTCATCCTGTGGGGATGCAGCAAGGGTATATCACCCACTGACACCGCAAAAGTCAAGGAAGCCTTCGCCAAATATCCGGATGGAGAGGGTAAAAGCTTATTCCTGGAAAAATGCGGCAAGTGTCATAAGTACCAACTGCCAGAATTCCGTACGGCAGACAAATGGACGGGCATCATGGAACGAATGGCCAAAAAAGCCAAACTGACTGACACACAAAAAGCGGCCGTTACTGAATTTGTTAAAAGCAACGCCAAAGCGTCTTAACAAGGCCCGCATCATCGCATTGATCCGGATACCGGATGGCTGCCCCCAGTCAGATAGGTATCCGGATTTTTTTTATGGCACAAAAACTGTCACTTTAGCCTGAACCTGCTTAATATATGCAACAACACCTGCTTCCAAATGGGCAATACCTGATCATCCGTCCCCCCGCAATAGAGGACGCTCCCGCCCTTTTGGAATCCTTCCGCCAACAAACCCGTGAAACCGACTTCCTCCTCCTCACACCGGAAGAAGCCGCCGCCATGACCATACAGGAAGAAGAAACATTTATTCAATCCTATCTCAACCACCCCCAACACCTCCTCCTGCTGGCCGAAGTCAATGGCCAGCTCGCCGGTAGCATCTCCGTCAATCAACAGCCCTTCCGAAAACAAGCCCATATCGGCATCATGGGCATCGCCGTATCCCGCCCATACTGGAACCTCGGCATCGGCAGACGGCTCATGACCGCCATGATCCGCTGGGCCGAACAACATCCCGATATCACCCTCATCCAATTCTCTACCTCCGCCCACAACGATAAAGCCATCCACCTGTACCGCAACTTCGGCTTCCAGGAATATGGCCGCATACCCGATAATATGAAAGGGACAGATGGTACCTTTGCCCCTGTCATCCTCATGCAAAAACTCGTTAAGTAAATACCTGCCAAAATGCCTGTACAAACCTTCACCGGCAAATACTACGATAGCGCCTCCGATCGCACCGTCGACGCCACCATCGCCATTAATGCCCATGAACTGAAAATATCACTGCCCTCCCCGCAAGGCCAGCCCCGATTCGTCATATGGCACTGGAATGCCGTAAAGAACGCCGGCAGCGTACCCGGCGGATACCGCCTCCGCTATCCCGGATACCCCGAACAACACATCACCGTCGCCGATGTCGTATTCCCCGACGTAGCCGCCTACTTCCTCCAGCATGCACGTAAAAGACGCTATTCACCAGCACTCATCATAGGCTGCATACTCGCCGCATTCGCCGCCATTATCGCCGCGGTATACTTCTGGCTGATACCCTTCATCGCAGTCAAAATTGCCGACCAGGTACCCGTTTCCTACGAAGAAGACCTCGGCAACCAAAGCTATGAAGCCATCATCAAACAGTATACCCCCCAACAGGAAACCTCACAACTGCTCAACGATTTCTTCCGTACCATGGCAGTTCCCTCCCCCTATAATATCCGGATAACCGTCGTAAAAGATACCGTCGCCAACGCATTCGCCCTCCCCGGCGGACATATCATCGTCTACGACCGACTCATCCACGATATGCAACACTACGAAGAGCTGGCCGCCCTGCTCTCCCACGAATTCGCCCACATACAACTGAAACATACCACCCGCTCCATATTCCGCTCCGTAGGCTCCTACGCTTTCATCTCCATCCTCTTCGGCGACCTCTCCGGCATCGGCGCAGTAATCGTGGAAAATGCCAACAGCCTCAAAGGACTCCAGTACTCCCGCTCCCTCGAAAAAGAAGCCGACGGCTATGGCCTGCAAATACTGGAAAAACGGCAAATATCCCCCGATGGATTTATCCAGCTGTTCCAGACATTGCAAAAACAAAGCTCTTCCCAACCCACCGAATGGCTCAGCAGCCATCCCGACCTGGAAAAAAGAGCGGCCTATATCAAACAACAGGCAGCCAATAACTACAACTCCGCCGGCAATCCCGCCCTACAGGCCATCTGGACCCGGATCAAATCACAACAGCCGTAATTAAGTACCTTTAGTATCCAAAAACGAAGGAGCATGCAACGATATGACCGACAGATCCGGCTCGAAGGATTCGGAATGGCTAAACAACAACTGCTGCTGCAAAGTAGCGCATTGATAATAGGAGCAGGAGGACTGGGCGTACCCGTATTACAATACCTCTGCGCCATGGGCATCGGCAAACTGGGCATCGTAGAACATGATGACATATCCATCACCAACCTACACCGGCAAGTACTATATACCACCGCCGAACAAGGACGACCCAAACTACATACCGCCGCCGCAAAACTCCAACAACTCAATCCCGACGTACAACTCGAACTATACGATACCTATCTCGATACCGATAATGCACTGGATATCCTCGCCGCATATGATGTAATAGTCGATTGCACCGACAACTTCGGCTCCCGCTATCTCATCAACGACGCCTGCGTGATACTCAACAAACCTCTCGTCTATGGCGCCATCCAACAGTTCAATGGCCAGGTAAGCGTATTCAACCACGAAGGGAGTGCCACCTATCGCTGCCTCTTCCCCGAACCACCGGGAGCAGGAGAAGCCCCCGATTGCAATGAACTGGGCGTATTAGGCGTACTGCCAGGCATCATAGGCTGCCATATGGCCAACGAAGTCGTAAAAGTACTCTCCAAAACAGGCACCCCGCTGGCCGGACAACTCCTTTCTATCAACATACTGGATAACCAGCAACAGATATTCCGGTTCTCTCCCGTACCTGGCAATCACAACATCACCTCCCTGCAGGAAGACTATGCCCAAAGCGTATGCAATACCGGCGTACTCCAAAGCATAGAAGTAGAACAACTGCAACAATGGCTGAACAATAATACCGGCGTACAACTGATCGATGTAAGAGAAGACCACGAATGGGATATCTGCCACATCCCGCAAGCTATACACATCCCCATGCGCCAGGTAGCAGCCGTCATGCACCAATGGCAACCACAACAGCGTATAGCCGTACTATGCCATCATGGAATGCGCAGCCGTATGATAGGCCAACAACTCGTAGCCGCCGGCTTCCGCAACGTATATAATGTAGAAGGTGGCATACATGCGTGGTCCGTGAAGATCGACAACGAAATGATGCAATACTGATCCTTTCAATAGCTACTCCGAGAATGCGATACCTGCTCTATTTCCTCTATGTAAGCTGGCATTGGGGCGTCGCGCTGGCACTATTTATCGTCCGGCACGAAATAAAAGGTGAAAGAAAATACGGTATCCGTACCATCGGTACCGATAACCTCACCGGCGATATCCCTAAAGAAGATATCGAACATGTCAGCATGTACGAACCGATCAACTACTATACCGCCACCTGGCTGTTCGATCGGCTCACACCTGCCGACCGCAACACCGCCTTTATAGATATCGGCTGCGGCAAAGGCCGCGTATTGGCCATCGCCGCTGCTTATGGCTTTCCACAGGTTATCGGCATAGAGTACTCACCAAAACTCTGTCGCCTCGCCCAACCCGTCTGCGATGCACTGAAACAACGCCATCCGGGTACCCACATCTCCGTCATCCAGGCTGATGCCCGCGTGTTCGACCTCCCGGACAATATAGGCGTCATATTCCTGTTCAATCCTTTCGACGAAACCATCATGAAGATCTTCATCGAAAAAGTAATGGAAAGCCTCCGCCGGAAAAAGAGACCACTCAAAGTACTATATGCCAACCCACAGTGTAAACAACTATGGCTGGACACCGGCTTCCGTGAATCAGAGCACTTCGTAAAACTCGTCCACCTCAAAGGCGGCGTACTCGAAATATAATCACCATCCTCACCTCCCATCCACTACCGATATGCGCACACTGGACAATTTCGACGCCATCACCACCAACAGCATCCTCACCAGGGGCAGAGAAGCCTATAGCAACGGGACCGTTACAGCACTACAAGCCCTCAACGACAACGAATGGCAGGCATTCGTCAACGGCACCACTACCTATACCGTTAAGGTCATACTCCATCAACAAGAGATCATCGATGCTACCTGCGATTGCCCGGACAACAGCACTCCGTGCAAACATATCGTAGCTACCTGGTTCGCACTGCGACACCACTTTCAACGTACCCCCCGTATCCCCGCCTCCAACCCTCCGGCCACATCCCCCAGCGGCCTACTGGTAGCAGCCCGGCAGGCACTGACCACCGGGGATCTCCATACCGCCCGCCAACTCATCCACGAAGGCCTCAACAACGCCAACGCCGCCGACCGCCCAGGATTATTACACAAATGGCAACTCCTCCTCCTCGAACTAGCCTCCGCTACCAACGACCTCCCCACCGTTAGGCAATATGCTAAGCAATTCGCCTTCCACCCGACCTTCAACACCACCTGGTACCGCCGATGGAAACAAACCTACGATCCCGACACCTGGACCACCGTTATCTCCTCCCGGATCGAGGAGATCACAGCCCAGATCAACAACACGCACACACAACAAAAAGGCCAGGTATGGTCCACCCCGCATACCTGGATGCTCGAACAACTGGCACCCGTCTACATCGAAGAGCAATACTGGCACAAACTACTGGCCCTCGTACAAGAAGAAACCGACATCCAGCTCATCATGCCTTATCACCATCACCTCCTGCCACATTATCCCGCCGAACTACTGGCCATATACCTCCCCGCCCTCGAACGTATGGGCGACCGCTCCGGCAATCGCATACAGTTCATACTACTGGCAGGCATCTTCAGACAACTACTGCAATCCATGCCCGAAGCTCATTCCGAACTGATCCGCCTGCTACAACACCTCATACAGAAATACCACCGCCGCCCCGCACTGGCCAATGCATTATCCGAAGTACTGGGATCAGAAGGATAACAAATAATCAAAGGAATATTTGTTTTTAATCGAACGAATATTCGATTATCTTTGCCGGGCACATGAGACATAAAGACGACAATAAAGAAGGAACAATCCGGCAAAAAGCGATCGAAATGATCGTACAAGAAGGCTTTGATGGCCTCAGTATGCAAAAACTGGCCAGGGCCGCCAACATATCGCCCTCTACCATATACACCTACTTCGACAGCAGGGAAGACCTGGTCAATAAACTCTACCTGGGCGTCGAACAACAGTTTGAAAAAGACGCGTTGATCGGCTACAAAGACGAAATGACCTTCGAAGCCTTCCTCTGGACACAGTGGAAAAACCGCTACCGCAACATCAAAAAAGACCCGGTAGCCTACCACTTCTTCGAACAATTTCGCTACTCCCCGCTGATCCGCCACCAGGAACCGGCCATGAGCCGCTTCAAAGACGCGATGAACAAGTTCGTACAACATGCCATGGATAAAAAAGAGATCATCACCCTCCCCATGGAAATATTCTGGGCAGTCGCATACGGCGCCTTCTATATACTAATCAAATTCCACCTGGATAAAAGCAGTATGAACGACAAACCCTTCACGCTTAGCGAACAGAAAATGAAACAAACATTTGACGTAGTGATCCGCTCCCTTAAAATCTAATATTTTTTTGCCCTTAAATCGAACGAACATTCGATTAATATAAATGACTAAATAATAAGACTATGACAATTAATCACCTCAACTTCACCGTCACAAACGTAGACGCTGCCGCCCGTTTCTTCGAAACCTATTTCGAGTTCAGAAGACTCGATAAGAAACCTAATGATTCCTTGTCCATACTGGACAACGCAGACGGATTCCTCCTCGTACTTATGTCCGAAAAAATGAATGAAAACGGCAACACCGGCTATCCCGATGTATTCCATGCAGGATTTATGCTCGATAGCATGCAACAGGTCATCGACCTGCACAACAACCTGAAAGCAGGGGGTATCACATTAGACCAGGAACCACAGCGCATGCGTAAGAGCTTCGGTTTCTATTTTAACATCGATAAGATCATGATAGAAGTAGGCACCTTTAACCTGGACGCCTGATCCCTTCCGGTACCACATAAAAAACAGTACCTTGGAGTAAGTAAAAAAGATAACCTGGATAAGCACATGAAATACCTGCTACTCCCACTACTCCTGCTGCTGGTCACCACCACCAACGCCCAACAATACCTGCTGGTCGATACACACAATGATGTATTGTCCTCCCAGCTACTTACTAAAGCCGATCTCGGAAAACTACAGGCCAAAGGCAACTTCGACCTCGTAAGAGCAGCCAAAGGTGGTCTCAATGCCCAGGTATTCTCTATCTGGTGCGACGAATCCTTTGGTAAAGGGAAAGCTTTCGCCAGGGCCAACCGGGAGATCGACTCACTCTACGCCCTCATCAAACGTTATCCCAACAAGATAACACTGGTCAGGAACGCAGCAGAACTCAAACAAGCCTGTCAGCAACATCGCCTCGCCGCCCTGATAGGAGTAGAAGGCGGCCACATGATAGAAGATAGTGTCGAAAAGCTCGATAGCCTGGCCAAACGAGGCATGCGATATCTTACCCTCACCTGGAACAACAGCACCCCCTGGGCCAGCTCAGCCCGCGATGAAACAGCCCGCAAGACTACCCTCAGACAGGCTGGCCTCACCGCCAAAGGCAAAGAGATCGTTACCCGCCTGAACACCCTCGGCGTAATGGTAGACATATCCCATGTAGGAGAAGCTACCTTCTACGATGTGCTGGCAACTACAACAAAACCTGTCATCGCATCACATAGCAGCGCATACGCGATCTGCCCCAACCGGCGTAATCTCAAAGATGATCAACTCAAAGCATTGGCTAAAAACGGTGGAGTAGTGTTCGTGAATTTTTACAGCGGGTTCATCGACCCCTCCTACAATGGCAAACAACAGGCATTTATGCAGCAACATAAAGCAGAAGTAGACTCCCTGCATCGCCTGTACGGCGAATATGCCCCCATGAAATTGAATGAAATATATAAAGCAGAAGTCAACAAGTTCCGCCCCCCGCTCAGCTTGCTGATCAAACATATCGATCATATCGTCAAACTGATCGGAGCTGACCACGTAGGCATCGGCTCCGATTTTGATGGCTCAGAGTCATTCCCACTCGGACTGGACTCCGTCAGCGACTATCCTAAAATAGCGGTAGAATTGCGTAAAATAGGGTATAAAGAAGCAGATATCAGTAAGATAATGGGTGGCAACTTCCTGCGGGTATTAGCCGCTAATACAGGCAGATAAAGCCTATTGCAGCCCTTCCCACCATGGCTCGAATACCTGGGTCGTATCCTGCAGATACACAATCTGCCCTATCACCGGCGTTACCAACGACAGCGGATCCCCAGCCTTGTTCAAAGCAGTCAGCTTACTCAACGGTTCATCCCAGGAATGTTTCGCCAATACAAACTTGGAAGAATGTACCGGCAATAACCGTTTCGCCTGCAGGTCATGGGCCGCCATCAACACCTCTTCCGGCAACGTATGCACGTAGTGCCAGGCGGGGTCATACTGCCCATTCTCCAGTATAGCCAGGTCAATACGGCCAAACTGTTGCCCGATAGCAGCAAAATGTTTGTCGTACCCGCTATCTCCCCCCATATAAATAGTGAAGTCCGGCGACTGTAATACATAAGACATCCAAAGCGTATTGTTCTGGCTGAAGCCACGGCCCGACTTATGACGGGCCGGCTGCGTATAAATAATACTACCATTACCCAGGTCCACCTGCTCATGCCAGTCCTTCTCAATGATCTTCTCTTTCGGATATCCCCAATGCTCAAAATGAGCGCCTACACCTAATCCGCACACTACATACCGCACTTTCTCCCGCAACTGTATCACCGTTTCATAATCCAGGTGGTCATAGTGGTCATGAGAGATCATTAAATAGTCTACAGGCGGCAGATCAGCCACCGTATATACATCGGTACCTTCGAATGCCTTTACAGAATTAGGAATGGGAGAAGCATTTCCACTAAACACAGGGTCCATCAGGAAGGTCCTGCCATTCACCTGCATAAAATAGGAGGAATGTCCGAACCATACCAGCACATTGGTATCCGCCGGCAAATGCAGCAGATCTTCTTTCATAGTAGGAAGCTGATCCTTAGGGTAACGCCTCGGATTCGCTTTGCGGAACATAAGTTTGTAGATCTCTCCCCAGAAGGTATAACCTTCGGCAAATGTGGGAGTAGGAGAGAGGTTCTGGAACTTGCCTTTCTTAAAGTTAGGCGACTGCTCCATGCGCACCAGCCTTTCCCCCGACGGCGCTTTACCAAATTTGGGGTGTTGCATAAACGCAAATGTAACAATCCCGAATAATACCAGTAACGAAGATGTGGTGATCATAAATATTTTTCCGATGCGGCGTAGTCGTCTCATTTGCGATAATGTTATGCGTGGGCCTGTGCTTTTATAGCTGCTATCTCCAAGATAGGTTGCTTATAGCCAGTAAGCAAACCGGCATCTTTGACACAGGCCTCAGCACTTCCAGAACTATCCGCAGATAGCAAAATATCCGGATTGCATACAACCGCGAACACTTATCAGGCGGGCCTATGGGAAGGCGACGAAGTAGTGATGTTTTGGTAAACCTTTTTATCTGATCGAATAACTCAGGAGTCCCCCCGCCAGCCGATTTTCTCGCCTAAGCGGTGGACATACTGGAGATCATACCAATAGATCCCTGCAATACCAAAAACAAAAGCCTCCGCAACTCACCATATCTTGATCCGCTTACTTTCGTCCAGGAACATCCGCTCTCCGGGTCGCACATTAAACGCAGTATAAAAAGCTGATGTGTTCATCAATGGACCATTTACACGCCACATGGGTGGGGAATGGGGGTCGTTATTGATCCAGTACCGCAGGTATTCGTCTTTCATTTTCACCCGCCAGATCCTGGCTATGGAAAAGAAGAATCGCTGATCGGGCGTAAAGCCGCCGATCTTCGTCGTATCCTGCCCCTGTTTGGTCATCTTAAAAGCATCATATGCTACGGCAACCCCGCTGATATCCGCTGTATTTTCTCCCACTGTAAGCGCACCTTTTACCTGCATGCTGTCCAGTACCGTGAACGTACTGTACAGGTCAATAACCTGTTGTGTTTTGGCCTTAAACTTCTTATAGTCTTCAGGTGTCCACCAGCTTTTCACATTACCGTCTTTGTCAAATTGGGCCCCCTGATCGTCAAATGTATGCGTCATTTCATGCCCGATCACCATGCCAATACCACCATAGTTGAGCGCATCGTCAGCGTTGTTGTCAAAGTAGGGAGGTTGTAAAATACCAGCTGGGAAAACGATCTCGTTAGCGGAAGGATTGTTATAGGCAGTAACTGTCGAAGGTGTAGTGAACCACTCCGTCTTATCAACCGGCTTCCCCAGCTTGGCCAGGTTATATTGGAAATTGTTCGCAGCTGCTGATACCACATTTTCAAAATACTTATTCCGTACAATGTTTACATGGTTGTATTCGCGCCACTTGTCAGGATAACCGATCTTTTTGGTGATAGCAAATAATTTCTCCTTCGCTTTTTGTTTAGTACTGTCACTCATCCAATCCAGTTTGTCTACCCTGATAGAGAACGCCTTCTGCAGGTTATTCACCAGCTCCAGCATCCGCGTTTTGGCCGACTCCGGAAAATAGAGTTTCGTATATAATTGTCCCAAAGCCTGACCCAGATAAGTATCTACCACGTTTGACAGGACCTCGCCGCGTGTTTTTTGTACCGCCTGCCCTGTAAGCGCTTTATTATATGCAAATAATGAATTCACGAAAGGCTGGCTAAGGTAATCTGCATAATTACTGATATAAGCTCCTTTCAGGTATATTTTCCAATCCCCGAGCGGAATAGATTTGAGAAGCACATTTAATTTATCATAATAGCCTGGCTGGGCAATATCCAGCGAATCCATGGTAGCTCCCAGATGCTGGAAGAAAGCCGGCCAACCTATATTAGGTTGTTGCTTATTCAGGTCCGCCAGTGCGACTTTATGGAAATTGCCTCTTATATCCCGCAACTCAACATTGGTTTTATGGGACGAAGCGAGTTGCTGTTGGATATTGTAAACAAGTGCTGCATTTTTTTGCGCTAACGCCGCATCACTCCCGGTCAACATAAAAAGATCTGCGAGGTATTTTTTATAGGCTTGCTGTATAGCAATGGTAGAAGTGTCAGCCTTAAAGTAATAATCTCTGTCAGGCATGCCGATACCAGTTTGATAAATATGTCCCATATTCATGCTGCTGTTATCCTGGTCGGGTGAAATTTGAAAATCGATAAGGGATAAGTTTGACAGTTTAGCTTCTTCCGCTATGAAATGAAGCATATCGGGAACACTAGTGATAGCATCAACCCGCTGCAACCCATTCTTGAGTGGCTCAAAACCCCGGTGATTGATAACATTCGTATCCATTCCGGAAGCAAAGAAGTCACCGATCTTCTGTTGAAGGCTACCAGCAGGATTATCACTTTTTGATACACTGTCAAGAATACCCTGCAGCTTGAGACGTTGCAGATAGTTCATAAACCGGTAGGCTCCTACGCCAGACTGGCTCGGTGGTATTTGTGCAGTATCGTACCATTTTAAATTGACATAATTATAAAAATTATCGCCGGGCCGGATAGTAGAGTCGATTCCCTCAATAGCAATAAAAGATTGCTCGTCAGTTCGCTCTTGACAGGCAACAAAACATCCCAGGAAAAGGAGTAGTAATAGCCAGCTTTTCATATAAATTATATTAGTGGGAAATGGTATTGAATGACGAATAAAGATATTGTTTATATCTAATACTTTATCAAATAAGTCATCCCCTGGGGTATCCTGGCCATGTCACGACCGGCACTTGTAGCTATACAGGCAGGAGTTGACATGCCGGGATAAAATAATCAACACAAGTAGAACCGGGAAGATAATTTTGTTGCGTGCCATTGTCCTCACAAAACTAGGAGGGACCACAAAAGAAAAAAGCCTTCAGATGTCTCTGAAGGCTTTTAATCCGTTGGTAAATCAAGCGATTTATTTAGCGGAAAGGAAGGGATTCGAACCCTTGATACCTTGCGGTATACCCGCTTTCCAGGCGAGCCAGATCAACCACTCCTGCACCTTTCCGGTTGAAATTCTAAATTCGGGGATGCAAAGATACCATTTTAGGTTAGAAAACCAAGTTTTATCGAATATTTTTAGTCTGTAGCACCTTAAAACCCAGGTAATACCTATCTCAATAACAATGTCGAGCCCTTCAGAAACACCTTTTGCCCGTTTTCCTTATGCGTATAGGTCAGTATCCAGAAGAAAGTACCCGCCGCCTGCGGCCGCCCATTGAAAGATCCATCCCATTTACGCGTCCAGTCTGTCGTCTCAAAGATCAGCTGTCCTAAACGATTGTATACCGTAAATTTCAGATTAGTAGCCTTATAGCCGTTCAATGGATATAAGAAGTCATTCTGCCCATCCCCATTGGGCGTAAATGCCGTCGGAACGTCAATATAACAGCTGGTCACCACCTTCAGTGGGTAAATAGCCGTATCAAAACAGTGCATATCGTTTTCCGTGATCAGTTTCACCTGGTATATCTCATCCCGCGGATGCATCGGATAACGCTGCGCTGACGGTGTGAAAGTCCTGCTGATGATCCCATTCCCAAACTCCCAACGGTATCCGATGATGTTACCGGTGCTTTTATTGGTAAATGTTACCGCATCCTGCGGACACAATATGTCGGTAGACATGGTAAAGTCAGCTTTCATTGCATTGCTGAATACAATACGCGCTACCGAACTATCCTTACAGACCCCATTAGACACCACCAACTTAATTTCCTTCGGATCAAAGTTGTCATACGCCTTGATCGCTGTCTGACCGGTAGCCGTCGATTGATCGTCAAATATCCACATCCAGTTATTGGCACCGTTATTCCCATCGTGTGACAGATGTACCGTGTCCTTTTCACAATCTAGGGTAATCGTATAGGTGAAAGCAGGATTTACAGGACTTTTGGTTTCGAAAGGACGCTGGCTGCCCACAGGCGTTTCCTTCCAACATTCGCTGAGTAAAGTATTACCGTCGGTTCCCCGCTTCAAAGTCAGCATAAAACTACCAGCAGTAGGAATGGGCTTATCCAGCTTTACCGTAATCACCGTACCCAGGTTATTACCGTCACACCTGATCGTAGCGCCGGTAATACCAATAGGTAAAGTACCTATGACGGTAAAGTCGCTGCCATCCGCCGCAATAGAACTACATTGCACCGGCGCCGGCAAGGTGAACTGCAACGTATCCGGCTGACAGGTAACCGCAATAGGCCCCGTAAAAGGCACAAAGGGCTGCTCCTGCATAGTAAAAGGAATAGCGCCTCCGGCAGCGGTGGGCACTCCGCATTCACTCAATATTGTATTACCATCCGTACCAGCATTCAATACCACCTCATAATTGCCCCCGGTGATGATCCGTGTACTCAATGACAGCGTCACTTCTGTAGCGAGCCCATTCGCATCACAGTTGGCTGTAAAGCCCGTCACCGTTACAGCCTGCGGACCGTTGATTATAAAATCACTGCCGTTAGCGGCAATAGAATTACAGCGTATGGGAGCAGAAAATTGTAGTTGTATCTTATCAGGAGCACAACCCGGCTGTACCATCTTATCAAAAGGTACAGGCAACTGCTTGGGAACAGTAAAATCCATCGTTGCCATCAATGGTTGATTACAGGCATCCAGGATACTGTTGCCGTCAATGCCACCTTGCACCTTCAGCGTATAGGTTCCCTCAGGTAAGGGCCTGTCCAGCGTAACGATCACGGAGTCCATGTCAAAACCGTTGTTACAATTCACCCCAGTAGCAGATAATACCTTGGCTGCCACAGTATTAAGTGTAAACTCGCTGCCGTCTGCCGAAAGGCTCTTACACTGCATCTTCTTACTGAGTTTAACACCTATCGTATTATTGAGACAACGATAGTTAACGCTCTTAAGGTCCGGTTTCCCAGGATCGGTGATATTGGCAGTCCCACCTTTAAATTCCAGGTTATATCCACTCTGACCGGGAGAAAAATGACTGATCAACAGCAAATACTCATGCCCTAGCTGTAATACCGGCATAGAGCTGAATAGAGGTTGCCCAAGGCCGCCACAGACCCCCAGGGAACGCCCGCTGACACCTGCCCCGGTTATACCCCCTTCCCCCGACCAGTTACAGGCCACGAACAAGGAAGTATTCGTGTATACGTCATCCGGGTTCTTACCGGTGATGTCAAATAACTGCCAGTCATAATCATCCGACAATGTGGCGGGCGTTATAACAAAGCCCAGTGTGCCGGGCATAAAACAGGTGAATTTATACCAAAACGGATTTTTATCCTGGTAAGACTGATTATCATTACATGGAGGTACAGGAATGCGCCTATCTCCACACTCCGGCACGGAAGATTGATGGAAAGTCTCAGTACCACATACAGGAAACGCGGTACGAGGGTGCTGTCCAATTGTGGTGCATTGAGCGTAAACGTTACAGATGGTAGTTAACAAAAACCAACAATAAAGAATAAAAACTTTAGGCATAAGACATAGGAAACCTATTGTACAATGGGCATAAATTTAATGATTTCCATCTAGCTTTCCCCCTCCGATCGATATTTGCGCACATTATGCCGCCCACCTGCCAGATAGATACCTTAAACCCTACCACCGCTTAAAGTCTAAATCATTTATTTACAATACAATAGGCTTCAGTCCATGCTATGGGTATGGATAAATTAAATATATAACGGCTCTTATCAATCCCGCTGCAGGTCGCCCATCCCAAATACAGCAGCCTCCCGTCTTTGTATCTTCCGTACCGCCTTGTCCGCCCGCTGATATGCTGCCCGGACCTTCCAGTCAAAGTACTTCTTACCAAACAGGATACGCAGCGTATTGTCAATACGCCTGGTGATCACAATATTGCGAAAACCTAACCACCGCTCTTTCATCGTGCGAGGTAAGGCCCGGTAACTAACGGAATACCCGTCTGTAACATACTGGATGTAGTGCCAGTAACCCGAAGGAATAAACAATGTATCACCATGTTGCAGGTCACAGGACCATCCTTGTAAATACCGTAACCCCGGAAACTTATCATAGTCCGGATGCCGCAGGTCTACAATACCGTGAAAATTATAAGGAAGCCGGTATAATAACTCCGATTGATCATTTGCAAATAACCAAACCCGCTTTACCCCCCGAAACTGGCTCAGAAACACATGAGACATATCAATATCATAGTGATAGCGTACGGACGACCCAGCCCCGCCAAAAAAAAGAAAAGGAAGCCAGGTGATCAGCCTGTCTGCCAGCCGTTTTACATGCAGATCCTTTTGCATCACCGGCTTCTCCAGCAGCAAGTTAAACAGGAACAAACGCATTGCGGTAGGTTCCTTTTCTATGAGATCTAGATAGGTGGAAAACTTCATTTTTTTTACCGGCGGACTACTTACTTTGTCCAGATGTGCATCCTCTTCATTATGCACCGAAACCATACTATCGCCGGCTACCTGCCGGAAATGATCATAATCCCAGGTATGCAGGGCCGCACTATCTTCCTGTATAAAATCTTTGATAATAACAGGCACCCCTGTACGTAAAAATTCGCTTTTAAACTTTTGTTTGTCGTACCCACGGATAGATTCAATCTGTCGTAAATGCATGTTCGTTTTATTTGCTTTTTCATATAAGGTTTGCACACATTGATTTAATACCTAACTACGCCGGCAACCCTGTAACTATAATATCCCTTTGCCGGGCAGCAAGCTACCTGGCAAAGGGATCTGCACAATCATCAACAAATTGTCAGTATACCTTCAGTATTATCTTATCCCTCCATAAATCTAAGATTTGGCATGCTCAATAAGGGCAGCGCCTGCCTCTCCTGTCTTGCCAGCTAATCCATAGAGGAAAAGTGTATAAATATGTCCGGGCTGCAGCTGTATCCTGTCAAGATCCCGCTGCAGTCCGGGTAACAATTCCTGCGTATGTACCAATCGTACCTGGAAGCTATATCTTGCATCCAGCGTTATAAAAGGGCCCAGGGAAAATGCCTGTAGCTGCTCACCGGAAAGTATCGCACCTCCTGCGCTGCCATAGTCTACCGTGCTGAATAGAACACTGTCTTTCCCATCCCGTATAGCACGAAGGCTTACTGCTGGTACATCAGGTGCCAGGTGTACAAAACGCAATTTTACCTTGCCGGCTGCCGGCGCTTCTAGGTTATCATAGAACAGGATCAATGTGTCCTGATCAAATGCTGTCTTCTTGCGGGCCGCAAATACTGTGTGATAGTAATCCGGGATAGGCCCGTTAGGCCCTCCGTTAGCATTGAATGCCGCCTGGTTACCAAACTGACGGGATACTTTGTAGCTGGTACCTGCACCTTCTGTAAAGTTGATCTGCACATTACCGAATACAGTAGACAGGTACGGGCTGGCGCTATTAGGCGTAACACCTGCTGCAGTAACCCGTGTCGTAAAAGTCCAGAAGTGTAGGGGAGTAGCTGTCGGACGCGCATTTACAAAACTAATATATGCATTCAGCGCAGGCCGCTCCCCGGCGTTTACATCCAGGTAATCCCCCTTATTACATCCTGCCAAAAGGATCAGACCAACAAACGAGAATAATAGGAACAGATACTTTTTCATAGTCATTCATTTTAGATCAAAACCGGGCATTTACCCGGGCAAATGGCTGTATGCCCGCACTACCGTTTTGTAAACCCACTACCGTGGGATTCCTTAAGCCAGATACTTGCGTAGCGGTATAATCACCTGACACATCAAGCAGGTTGTTGACACCTATCGTTGCCAATATGCCTTTGGTAAAGTGATAGCCCACAGCGACATCCGTCACCCAGATAGGCCGTAATCGCTGCAGGAAATAATCCGGTCGGGGAAAGTTTGCATTCAATGCAGTTGCAGTCGTCACCGCACCGAAATAAACGGTCCGTAACAGCGCATTGAACTTCCCGTGCCTATACACCCCCTGCAAGGTTATTTTCTGACCGGGTATATGCGTAGTCACCCGCGCCTTTTCACCGTCGTTAAAGATGATATATCTATAAGCTTCCAGCCCCTTGGGAGTATTGACATGCGTTACTTCATTCGTGACGAAGTTGGCCCCTGCCAGGAAAGTGAGTGAGCCTTTGTATAAGGGTAATTTATAACTACCGGTCCACTCAATACCACGGGTGCGGGTACTGAAAGAGTTATAGAAAAATTTCGCCTGCGTCGTCCCTGTCTGCAAAAGCAAGCTCCGGACTTCCGCCGGCAGGTTGTTATCCGTTGCGGAAAAGTTTCCCGTATTACCCACCCTATTGTCAATAGATACCTGGTAAGCATCAACCGACAACTCCAGGTTAGCCGCTGGCTGCGCAGTGACGCCCACCGTATATCCACGGGATCGCTCCGGTGTAAGGGAAGGAATACCCAATGCGCGGGTAGCAGCGCTTTTATTGGACGCCGTCACCTGATCTACCGCCCGGCCTTGCTGGAAGCTGGTAGAGGTTTCCGTATAATAGAACTGAGCCAGGTCAGGCGCCCTGAAACCGGTGTTAAAAGCCCCTCTTATATTCAGCCACTTCGCCAGACTATATCGCGTAGCTATCTTACCGGTAGTGACATTACCAAAGTCGGAGAAATGCTCCGCCCTCAATGCAGCAGAAACTAACCACTGCCGCGTCACATTCAGCTCCACATCCACATAACCCGCCGTAATAGCCCGGCTCACACGTACCTCGTTCTCCGGACGGAATCCGGCATGTATCTGCGAACCGGGAGAAAGACCGTTCAACGCCAGCCAGCCGGCATCAGCCAGGTAGGGAATGCCCGCCGCCGAAGTGTCCACCCGGAATATCTGGCGCAGATCCGCCTTCTGGTACGAAGCAACCTCTCCTGCCTTGATCTCATAGGTTTCTACCCGGTATTGCGCTCCGAACGCAATGTTGATCCCCTTCAATGGCTTATCTAAATACCTCGACACATCCAGGCTGGCCGTATTCTGGGAAGCATTGTAACTACCCGCATCAAAAGAAGTGGGACTTTTAAGCCCCATACTGGCATTCAGCGAATTGGAAATGATATTGGAAAAGTCATTGCGGCCATATACATTGGAAAAGTCCACCAACCAGTGCTTTACCTTCCCTTTTATACCCACAGCCAGTGATTTGTCGGTAATGATATTGTCCATCGCAGGCAAAAAACCATCCGGATAAAGCGCGGTATTATTACGCTCTGTCCACCCGGGCAACCGATACACAGCGGTGAACTGCGAATTGCGATGACTGATACCACCAAACGCATAGATCTCAGCACTTTCTTTCAAAGGCACCGCCGCATTAAAAAACAACAGCGCGTCTTTGGCCTTATTAGCCCCCCCACCACGCTGATCAAAATAATGCCGGTCCATCCCTCTGCTCCGTAATATCGCATCGTCTATTTCCTTGGTATAGATCGCATCATAATCGCGTGTATTGGCGCCTCCGCCGTAAATAGGACCATAATACAATCCGGCATCCTTTCGACCGGCTGGTAATGCCAGCGACTGGGTAGCAAACTCAGTAGTCACATTCACATATCCGCCGCCATTGCCCAGTTTGATGCCATAGTTGGCGCCGGTCCGCGTCTGTAAACCATCCCCTCTTCTACGCACACTGGCAGTGGTATTGATCCCCAGCTCACCCGTCTGCTGTTTCAGTACAATATTGATCACACCCGCTATCGCATCAGAACCGTATTGGGCGGCGGCACCGTCGCGCAATATCTCAATACGGTCTATTGCTGTTGCAGGCAATGCATTCAGATCATATCCGGTAGCCCCGTTACCCAATCCACCCCAGTTGATATTGGCACTCTTATGCCTCCGTTTACCATTCACCAGCACCAGCAGTTGGTCCACCCCCAAACCTTTTAACTGCACCAGGTTGAGCGCAGACCCGGCATCTCCGGCATTACTGCCGTTAACCGAATGAAAGGAAGGAGAAATATATTGCAGCAATTGTGTAATACTTGCCTGTGGCGCCAACTCCTGTAAAGACTTAACATCAATGACATCTACAGGTACAGGTGAATTCAATTTGGTACGCGTAGCATTTCTGGAGCCGACGATCTGTATCGCGCCCAATGCCCGGGTAGTCGCAATAAGCGTTACCTCCAGCGTCTTACGGTGACCAGGAATCAGCTCCTGGGTTTCGTATCCGAGAAAGGAAAATACCAACGTACTGTCTTTTTGTACCTGAATACGGAAAGAGCCGTCAGGAGAGGTACGAACTCCCCTGGCGGTGCCTTTTACCCACACAGCAACGCCTTCCAGAGGGGTACGGTCCCTGGTAGTAAGTACTATGCCGGTAATCGTTCTTTCCTGCGCAAATAATGGCAGCGCCTGCCATAAAACAAACCATATGAAAAGCAAGGTAGTAGTAGCGATCTTCATGCGTGTTATTTTGGTTGATGAACACCACTGAATTGATCATCTGTCAATGCCTGCAGAAAAGATTCCAGGTCATCCATATCAGTACCTGTCAGCTGCAAAGGCGCCCCTAGCGAAAGATCCCGCTTGATACCGCCGCTTACTACACGATCCGGTGAGTTATAATACTCGATCACTTCCCTTAACGTCCTGAACATGCCGTTATGCATATACGGCGCCGTTACAGCTACATTACGCAGACCCGGCACCTTGAAAAATCCCATATGTGCAGAATCCTTCGTTACACCATAACGCCCCGCATCCCTCAACTCTTTACCGTTATACAACCCAATGTTCTTAAAACGATCCGCTGTAAAGTCTTCCCCCGAATGGCAAGTACTGCAATTGGCTTTGCCAATGAATAACAAGCGCCCTCGTATAGCCGATGCAGACATCGCATTATCATCACCGTTGATATACCGGTCGTAAGGACTGTTAGCCGTCTCCAGCGTTCTCTCATAGGCCGCTATCGCCTGCAGCAACGCCTGCTCGGAGGGGTCACTGTTGAATATCTTTCTGAAAGCATTGACATACGCTGGTTCAGCATTGAGCCGGATGACTGCTTCTGCAATAGGTAAACCCATTTCATCCGGGGAGATAATAGGCTGCTTCGCTTGTTCTTCCAGGGTGGCGGCCCTGCCATCCCAGAAATAGTTCGGCCGGCCAGCCAGATTGGTAATACCAGGGGTATTACGTACCGTCAACTTCCCGTTAATACCCTGGCTGAATACTGCGGTATCCGCAAAAGCAAAACGTGGCTGATGACAGCTGGCACAACTGATCGTTCTATCAGCAGAAAGGATGGGATCGAAGAACAGCTTTTTACCTAGTTGAGCGCGTGTCGCCGGCTCTTCTTCTTGGGTAGCAGACAGCAATACTGCTAACAGCAGCAAGCCGCCTGTCAGTATCCTGTAATACATAATAGTTGGTTAGGTTACTCCTGGTATACATCCTCTCAGGGCTTAGCTACCAGCGTAATATCAAGGTCAAAATCATCATAGATCACCTTATCTCCCAGGTTATCAAAAAAGCGCTTTGAATGGAATTTGATATCATACTTGGTACGGTCTACTTTGATATTGGCCTTCGCCACCAGCTGATTATTATCCACGGTGATAGTAGCCGGGAAACTGATATCCTGGGTAATACCTTTGATCGTTAGTTTACCTTTCACATCATAGCTGTTTCCGCTACCGGGGGTTATACTCGTAGTCACAAATGCAGCCGACGGATATTTCTCCACCGCAAAGAAGTCATCCCCCTTCAGATGACCAAGCAGTTTACTGTTGCCGTCCTTATCCGTTATATCTGTCACCGTAATGCTACGTGTATCCAGCTGAAAACTGCCACTCTTCACCTTGTTGTTTTCCACGTTGAAATCGCCTTTTGATACAGCGATGTTACCACTATGCTGCCCCGTAACTTTATGCCCCGTCCATGTCAGCTGGCTATGCTGCACATCCACATGATAGGTCGCAGCCTTCCGCGCAACAGCAGTATTGACTTTAATAGGAGCCGCAGGAAGCGGATTTCCCTTCTCCGCAGAAACCTGTATAGTAAAGGCAGTGATGATCGCAAGAACACCTATAGATGCATAAGAAGCAGCGTATTTCATATAATGAGGTATTTCAGTGTTAATATTGAATGAGTATATAAATTTTCAAATAGACCTGCCAGGCCACCGGGGTGACCCGGCAGGATTTTACAACAGAGAACAAGAATATGTGAAAGACTAAAACGTATTGCTGGCAACCGCTTCACCTGCCGGTTCCGCAATCAGTTCATCAAGATCTTTATTCCATTTTTCTACATAAGCTTTGTAGTAGTCACCTGTCACCTCGCCGGTATAACCGGTATGTATCTGGCGAACCACACCGTTACGGTCTATGATAATAGTAGTAGGAAAAGCCATCATACGGTTCAACGCGGGGAATTGCTCAGATGCGACCTTCTTATCCGCAATGCCACCAAAAAGGATATCGTATTGTATATCGTATTTATCCCGGAGTTTACCCAGCGTATAACGGGCATAATCAAGGTCGTCCTTCTGCTCAAAACCTACGGCAATAGCAGCTACACCCCGATCCTTATTTTTCTTATACCAAGGCGCCAGAAAGGCGGTCTGATCGGTACAGTTCGGGCACCAGGTGCCAATGATCTCCACGATCACGACCTTTCCTTTATACTTTTCATCACTTAATGACACCGGCTTTCCGTCCAGGTCAGGCAAGGTAAAATCCAGCCTGTTGTAACCTTCCTTCAGATAAGTCAGCTTATAAGGGTCCGGCAGCGCCGCTCCGGCATTTTTATCCCCGTCAAATTTTACATTGTTGTAAATACCCAGGCTCAGCTCCCCACTGAGTACCTTGTCATCGCTGATCTTCCCTTTGATGAAGATCGGACTGGGACCAGTAAAACCCGATAACACGAACTCATCTCCCTGTACCGTCCCTTCTAACTCGCGGCTGTCACCTACTACCGACATGATTACACCAGTCAGTTTATTGCCTTGCTGCTTCAGCAAAGCAACACGGTTGGGAGAGGGCTCTTTACTGTATATTTTAAGCTCCCACTTACCGCTTATATTAAAGCGAGGGGGCACATCCTGACCGGGGGCGATGTAACGGTAACGCTTACCGTATTCCGCTACAAATGGCAGCGAACTACCCCGGAAGTTAGGCACCAGGCTTCTGTACTCTCCTGTCAATCGTCCGTCACTTTCGATATGCGCTACCAGTGCAGCATCATAAGTATTCATTTTTATGAAGAGAGAATCATCGCCAATACGTTTCACATGAAAGTCATCTCTCCGGCTGCCGTTCAACAAGGTGAATACCGCGTGCTCAGGATCTTTCCCTTTTAATTCAAAGTTGAAGGGCACTTCCGCTTCGTTAATGGTAAAAACACCTCGCCATATGCCTTCTTTGATAAATGCTTTCTTTGGCACAGCACTTATGTTGGTACTCCACAGCACAGCAGCCAGCAGGCCCGTTACGCCGGGAAATCTAAGGATCTTCATGGTTGATAATTTTTTGGTAAGAGATGGAATGTCAATAACAGATAGGTGATAGCATACAACGTAGACATGGCAATGTCATACACCTGCTGTAAACAGGCATACTAGCAGCCATACTGCTGATGCACTAAATGTTCTAGAGAAAAATGAAGTGGTAAAAGCGGGGAGTGAACCGCAGATCAGTCACAGAAACAACAATGCCCCTTGGCACAACAACTGTAGCGAAAAGTGTAATGGTGAATATTCATCTTTAGTCAATTTATGTTGCAACAGGATGCAGCCTTCCTCTCATCAATAGGGGAGCCGCACTGGCAACAGCCGAATAAATTAACTAATTAATGGTGGTTTAATTAGGTTGGTAAAACAAAGATAAAAGGCTGCTTTTTATTTACCAAATAAAAGTCCACAAATTTTATAGACTAATTAATTCTTTTGAAAAATAACAGCCTGTTGCCTCCTTTCCGGATGACATCTATGCAGTGCAATAAACATAATGGCGCAATCTGCTGCGCTTAAATCCTGACTCTCTTACTGTTACTACTGAATCTACCTATTTGGCTTTCTCGTGTCTCCAATATTTATTGATGAGCACAAATAGTAAGGTAATAAGGAGTATAACAATATTGTGCATTAATATAGCTGGCATCGGTATACTTATTTCTCATTAAATCGCGCATAACGGGATATATACAAGTTAATCAAAGTCACTGAAATATCACAACCATTCTTAAAAAAGTTAAGCTGTCAAAACATTTTCTTTTCTACCTAAATATTGTAATAGTAATTCATGTAATTGCTGGTATTGTAAAGGCTTCGGTAAATACTCATCCACCCCGCAACGGAATGCCTCCTCCGCTTCATCCGTAAATGCATTTCCCGATACAGCGATCACAGGTATATGACATAGCTCCGGCGTATTCCTTAATTCTTTTATCACCTGCTTACCGTCCTTTACCGGCATCCGGATATCCAGTATCACCAGGTGCGGCCGTACAGCACTAACCAGCTCCATACCGGTATGCCCGTCACCCGCGATCGTAACAGATACCCCTAACCCCGTCAGGAAACGCTGCATGATCGCCTGGTTCATTTCGTTATCCTCCATCAATACTACCCGTTTCCCCTCCGGCAAAGCAGCTAAGGGCGCCTTCGGCAATACCGCTGCCGGCGCCTCACCAACCATCAACGGTAAAGTCAGCAGGAAAGTAGTACCCACCGCCTCCACGCTATCCACACTGATACTACCCCCCATCGCTTCAATCAGCCGCTTCGATATCGGTAACCCCAGTCCCGTACCTCCCTGGTCATAAGCAATTTGCTTATCCGCCCGCTCAAATGGCAGAAAGATATCCGCCAATCGGTCCGCCGGTATACCGATACCTTCATCCGCAATCCGTATATACCATCGTGCCTGCTGAGTAGACGCATCTTCACCGGTAAAACAATACACATAGACCGACCGGCTACAAGGCGTAAACTTAAGCGCATTGATCATCAGGTTATTTAACACCCGGGTCAGATGCACCCGGTCTCCAATGATACAGTCCGGCACATCGTCAGCAAGCGAAATACTCACCTTCACCTGCTTATCCTTACCCGCCATCCGGTAAGTATTACCCAACGCATGCAACCAGTCCCTGATCATAAAAGGCTGCTGGCTGATATGCTCCTTATGTCCGCTCTCTATCTGCGACAGCTGCAAAGTATTGTTAAGCAACTCCTGCAATCCCAGACAATTGAAGTGCAACTTATGCAACAGGTTCATCGCATATACTGCATCGCTTTCTCCTTCATTTAACAACATATAAATAATGCCCTGCATGGCGTTCAGCGGATTACGGATCTCATGGCTCGTCTCCCGCAAAAACACACTCTTCTCCCGGTTAGCCCGGTCTGCCATATCCTTGGCCGCTTGTAATGCCTGGTTTTGCTCCGTCAGAGCACGGGTACGTGCCTGCACCGTTGCCTCCAGCTGGTGATTATTGATAGCAAGCCGGTCATTCGCCTCCTGCAACTCTTCATGACTGCGTTGCAGTTTTAACAACAAGACCGACGTCCCCGTCTGGTAAAAACGAATGATCATAATATGCAACAAACACACCACCCCCATAATCAACCAGCGGAATAACTGCTGTACCTGCTCACTCAACGCCAACGGCCGGATAAGTGGATAAGTGTTGTTGTACTCCAGCAGCAATATACATAACAAAGGCAACGCGATTCCCACACTCCGCCATCGCCGCTGCTGACGCGTAAATACCAGGAAAGGCATACCCACCAACAGCAAACTGAGCAACTGTACACCACTGCCAGCCCCCAACATAGGACCATAATACAGCAACACACTACAGAATACCAGCTGTAACCCTATCTTTCCCGCCACATAAGCGCCCCGCCTGTTACCCAGGAAAACGACTGCCAGAAAACAAACACACAATAACAACGCCGGATACAATACCCATATCTCCCCGGAGATAAAATAAAATATCAACCCATATATCACAACGAGTATAGCAGTAAAAAAACTGAAAAGATTTACGATCCTGACGCTACGTGCTTCATCTTCGGCGGTCCCGGTTACTATACCGGTATTAGTAATAGTATCTAGCCATGGGGTTTTCATGTAAGGATTGTCTTATATCGTAAAAAGACCTCAGTTACAGATCAGGTTAAACGCTAAAAACTAAAATACGAAAGTTCAGTAAGGTCAGATTTGCAGCCCGGGAAAATAGGTGTAAACCCGACTCATCAAGGATAGTAATACTACACTAAAAATATCATTTTAAACTGCAATACGGCGTCAGCAAATCCTAACAAATCCGGCCATATCAACTTCTGCCGGAGCAAAACAACCGGCAACAGTCCCACCACCACAAAAAAATTGAGCCTGATAGACACCAGGCTCCTTTCAGTTATCCATTAAAAAGACACAACGTTTGAGTTGAAATCGCTCGAAGGTAACCAAGTCAATACTTGCAAATGCTAACAGATTGTTAATGCCATAAAAAACATATCCCGCCCCCTCAAAGCACCTCCCATAAACAGATCGGGCCCGATAAATATCAGGCCCGGTACACAATTAACCTTAATAATCCCACACTAATAGGAAAGATTGAACTTGCACTATAATCTCTTTGTTAGAGGAACAGCATATAGATTAAACAGCACATGACCTGCCGCAATAACCCAGCAAAAAAGAAGTAGGAATAATGATATTGAAAAGGAAAGTGTCCAATGATAAAGTTACACGCTATGGAAAGCTTATCTGTTAACTGACGGTTAACGGAAATACGATTTGAGCATTGTTTATCATTTATGATAAACATCAGCTTTTTTGAATTTGTAACTTCTAACTTTGCAGTTGTTTACGCACCGGCTGTCAGAACAAATTATTGTCCACCATTCACACCATGTCGTTATGCCGTCTGTTGAGATCCTTTCGAGAATTCAGTTCGCTTTCACCATCGCATTCCATTATATATACCCTCCTTTAAGTATAGGCCTGGGCCTATGCCTTGTCATCATGGAAGGCCTCTACCTCAAAACCGGGCTGGCGGTATATAAAGATATCACCCGCTTCTGGATCAAAGTATTCGCATTGATATTCGGAATAGGCGTCGCAACCGGCATTGTCATGGAGTTTGAATTCGGTACCAACTGGGCTACCTATTCCCACTATGTAGGCGATATTTTCGGCAGCGCCCTCGCCGCCGAAGGCATCTTCGCATTCGCCCTCGAATCCGGCTTCCTGGGTATCCTGCTCTTCGGCTGGAACCGAGTCAGCAAAGGCGTCCATTATTTCTCCACCATCATGGTCGCACTGGGTTCCATCTTCTCCGCCCTTTGGATCGTTATCGCTAATTCCTGGCAGCAAACACCTGCCGGATTCCGCATAGAAGGAGAGGGGATGCAAGCCCGCGCCGTTGTCACCGACTTCTGGGTAATGGTCTCCAACCCCTCATCCGCCGACCGGTTCTCCCATGTTATCATCGGCTCCTTCCTCGCAGGCGCATTCCTTGTCATGAGCGTAGGCGCCTGGTATATACTCAAACGGCAATTCGTTACACACGCACAGGCCATGTTCAAAGTAGGCTTGCGCGTAGCCGCCGTCGCCGCCTTATTACAACTGTTCACCGGACACCGCTCCGCCGAATATGTCAGCGAATACCAACCAGCTAAACTAGCCGCCATGGAAGGCCATTACGATAGCAGCGCCGTCGCCGACATGTACCTCATAGGATGGGTCGATCAGAAAAAAGAACGCACCGTCGGACTTAAAATACCTGGCGGACTCTCCTTCCTCACCCATGGCGACTTCAAAGCCCCCGTAAAAGGCCTCCACGCCACCCCCGTCAACGATCGCCCCAAAGCGGTCAACTTCGTATTCCAAACCTATCACCTCATGGTCACCATAGGCATGACCCTCATCGGACTTACCCTACTGGCCGCAATCCTCCTCTGGAAGAAAAAACTGTTCAACCAGCGATGGCTCATGACCGTCTTCGTATTCGCCGTACTACTCCCGCAAATCGCCAATCAAGCCGGATGGTACGCCGCCGAAGTAGGCCGCCAACCCTGGGTCGTATACGGACTGCTACGCACCTCCGATGCCCTCTCTAAAACAGTCACCGCCCAACAGGTCATTTTCTCACTCGTATTATTCACTTTGGTATACGCCTTGCTATTCGTGTTGTTCCTCTTCCTGCTGCATCGCAAAATCCAGCATGGCCCTGACGTAACCACCAACGAAGAGGAAGAAAGCGATGAATACTCCAAACGTAACATCGCTCAGATCAATTAATACTTATAGACCTTATACTGCTGCTTTATGGAAACAATTCTCGGACTGGATCTCCCCACATGGTGGTTCCTCGTGATAGGCGGACTGATCACCGGCTACGGCGTACTCGATGGCTTCGACCTGGGCGCCGGCGCTCTCCACCTGTTCTTCAACAAAGAAGAAAGCAGACGCCTCGCTCTCAACGCCATCGGCCCCGTATGGGATGGCAATGAAGTATGGCTGGTAATAGCCGGCGGCGCACTCTTCGCCGGATTCCCACTCGTATACGGTATCATCCTGTCAACCTTCTACATCCCTTTCATGCTATTCCTCGTAAGCCTCATCTTCCGGGCTATCTCCATAGAATTTCGAAGCAAAGAACCCATGCGCTGGTGGCGCAAAATGTGGGATATCAGCTATATGGTATCCAGTGTCGTAATTACCCTGCTCCTCGGACTTATACTAGGCAACCTTATACAAGGTATCCCCATCAACGCCCATCAGGAATTCACCGGCGACCTCCTTACTTTCTTCAATCCATACGCCATCCTCATCGCCGTTACCACCCTCTCCCTTTTCATGCTCCATGGCGCCATCTACCTCGTCATGAAAACCGAAAACCGCCTCTATACCAAACTCACCGTCCTGGTCAATAATTGCAGTAAATTCTTTATCCTCTGCTTTATCCTGACCTCTATGGCCACCTTAATATATATCCCGCATATGACCCACGAATTCAAACGCAACCCAGCCCTCTTCCTCCTCCCCCTGCTGGCCGTACTAACCGTGCTGAATATCAAACGGAATATTGATGGCCGCAAATATTTCATCGCCTTCATATTCTCCAGCTTCATCACCGCCATACTACTCATACTCTTCGCAATAGGACTGTACCCACGCATCATTATATCCACAACCGACCCAGCCTTTAGCATCAGTATCTATAAAGCCGCCTCCTCCGAAAAATCATTAAAGATCATGCTCCTCATCGCCTGCATAGGCACCCCGCTGGTCATCGCGTACAGCACATTCGTATTCTGGACCTTCCGGGGCAAAGTGAAATTGAACGAAATGAGCTACTAAACACCCATCCAAACGCTCAAAAACAAAAAAATAAAGCCGGAATTACCGGCTCAAACATCATATTACCACAAAAAAAAGGCCCCCGCAAGGATTTGCAGAGGCTTACCATTTAACCTATATTCTGTACTGTAGCTTCTTAAAAAAGATCTTTGTTAGACGCAGTACATCGTCGTTTTATATTAATTAGTTTATTATCAACGAGTTATTAGTAATCTTGTGGATTGATTTATATCTTAGACCAGCAAATAAGCTCAAAGTTTAATCGACACTGAAATTTTTATTATCATTTACGACTTTAACGTCATTCTAGTTTTGAAGCTGGCAGATTGAACTTAAGAATAGTCGGTCAGATAATTCCTTTACTTATAAGTAATTTTGATCTCAGGTTTTTTCTTGATGCCGGGAACTCAGCCAAAAGTTCCCCTGGTCATTTTACAAAGATACACTGACTTTAGACACCAAGGACATAATTGTATCAAAAAATGAAAAAAATTAACTAATCATTTCACAACCATGAATCGCATCGACCGTCTCACCGCTATTTTAATACAATTACAGAGTAAAAAGGTGGTTAAAGCCGCTGAGATAGCCGAACGCTTCGGTATGAGCCTGCGTACCGTCTACCGCGATGTAAAAGCCCTCCAGGAAGCAGGAGTACCCATCGGCGCCGAAGCAGGTACCGGATACTACATTGTAGAAGGATATCACCTCCCACCGGTCATGTTCAGCCAGGAAGAAGCAGCCGCCCTCCTCACCGGCGAAAAACTCATGGAACAGTTCAGCGACCACTCCGGCCAAAAACAGTTCAGCAACGCCATGCACAAGATAAGAGCTGTACTCCGCGGCAGCGAAAAAGACTTCCTCGAATCCCTGGAAGAAAATATCGCCATCCTCAAACCCATCCCACCACAACAGGAAGAATTCCCCAACCGCTTCCTCACCGATGTTCAACAAGCCCTCGGCGGACAAAAAGTCCTGCGCCTAGAATACTTCTCCCATCACAGCGCCGAAACCAACCAACGCGAAGTAGAACCCATCGGCGTATTCTACTCCGGCAACCGCTGGCACCTCATCGCCTACTGCCGCCTGCGTAAAGACTATCGCGACTTCCGCATAGATCGTATCAAAAAACTGTCCGCCACCACCACCGTATTCAAAAAATCACAACACCCTTCCCTCCAGGAATACCTTAAACAACAAGATAAAAATCCAGAACGGCCTCACCTTATCAAAGTCCGCTTCTCCCACCATATCGCCCGGTATATCAGCGAACAGAAATACTACTACGGCCTCATTGCAGAAACAAGAGAACAAGACTACATCGAAATGAGCTTCCTAACCGGCCATATCGAATACTTCGCCCGCTGGAGCCTCATGTTCGGCAACGAAATGCTCATCGTCGAATCCGACGCCCTACGCCAGCAAATGAAAGAAATGATCGCACAACTCCATGCACACTACCTCTAAATTCAACTTTTTTTAAAGGCTCCTGACATAAGGTTGTCATCAGGCGGTAAGTACTTTGTACCAACATCAAAAACAAACCGTCATGATACACAACGCCAACACCCAACATCACCTGCCAGCAGACATACGGCTGGAAACAGTAGCGCCATTCCATTTCTTCAGCCGCAGCTACCAGACCTCCTATAAAAACCTCCTCTCCCTCGTTCGGGTAGTAGCCATCGATATCTTTCAAGCTGCCGTCGCCAACGGTCTCGAAATAACCGGTCCGCAACATTGGCATTATGACGGCGCAGATGGCCATCCCAATACCATCTTCACATTGGAGATAGGCGTACCCGTAGCCGCCGTAAAACAAGTTGCCCCTCCCTACACCTGCAAAACACTACCACCCTTCCACTGCCTCGGCAAATCACTCCACGGCACCTGGCTACAACTCTCCGATGTATACACCTCCCTCATAAACAACGCTCACCAGGCCGGCCTGCAATTAAATGGACAACAAAGGGAAACATACATCCAATGCAACTTCGACAATCCCGATGCACATATCACCTACATACAGGTAGGCCTGCAAGCATAAAGATTACAAATCAAACGGCAGTTATCATACATACGGTAAATCATGAAAACATATCTCTTCTTCCCTTGGCTACTGGTGCTCATACTCCTGATGGAGAATAAACAACTGAAGCGTAAAATCCAGAGAGGTATCCCGCCTGCAACTACCAATAACTGCACCGCCGCCAAACGGCCAGTACCCACCAGGATCGTATTTATCCGCCGCCTGATGGGCCCGCCCGCCACCAACCACCCTACCAATACACCTAATACCAGCAAACTATGCAAAAGATAGACCTGCTCAAACAGTATAAAACAGCATATAGCGCTACCACACAACCACAACTCATCCATGTAGAAGAGGCAGCCTATATCTCACTACCGGGCAAAGGCGATCCCAATGGCCCTTTATTCGCCGAAAGTACCCAAGCCCTATATACTACCGCCTACAGTATCAAAATGGGCTGTAAAGCGGCTAATATGGACTTTATTGTGCCAAAATTGGAAGGCCTGTGGTGGCTGGCAGACGAAGTCGAAGTACCCGCCTCCGACCACCTCCGCGCACTCAACGTCTCCCGCGACCTCTGGCGATGGCAATTACTCATCCGGATGCCGGCATTCGTCACCACCGAAATGTTCCGGCAAGGACTGGACACCGCCATCCGCAAAAAACAACTCCCCCTGCTGTCCGCAATAGCATTCAGCACCCTCACAGAAGGCAAATGCGTGCAAATGCTCCACATAGGCCCATACGCCGACGAGCTCAGGAGTATTCAACACATGCACGATTATATAACGGAAAATAACTGGCAACAGAACGGACTACATCACGAAATATACTTGTCCGATCCGCGTAAGACGGCACCAGGAAAAATGAAAACAATTCTAAGACAACCCGTAAAGTAACATAGGGGAGGAGCGCTACTTATCAGTAGCCTCCTTATTATCCGCCAGCCCCAACAATTCAATAGCCTGGGAAGCCGCAATCTGGCTGGCATCTTTTTTATTGAAGGCCTTACCACTACAGATCAACTCACCATCCACAACAGCACCTACCGTAAATATACGCCGGCCACTATCCATCTGCTCCTCCAGTAACTCAAACTCCAGGGTCTTGCCATGTTTATTGGCCCACCCATACAGCTTGTTCTTATGGTTCATCTCTACACTTTCCAGCACTTCCAGGTCAATGTAAGGGATGATGATACGTTTGTACACAAATTGTTTGGTACGGTTATACCCTTTGTCAAGATAAACCGCCCCCACCAACGCCTCCAACGTATTACCAAAGATCTGGCTGATCTTCAGGAAACTATTGTACTTATCGTAAATGGTAAGTTTGCGTAAACCCATCTTGATCGCAATCTCATTCAATTGCTGACGATTCACGATCTTGGATCGCATCTCAGTAAGGTAACCCTCCGTCTTATAGGGATATTTCTTAAACAAATAGTCACCAATAATAGCCCCCAGGATCGCATCACCCAAATACTCCAACCGCTCGTTACTTTCCAGGAACTTCTCCTTGCTACTCCGGTGGCTTAACGCTACCTCATACAACGCGAAGTTACCAGGCCAGAAGCCAAGCAGATTGTAAAGGTCCTTATTCAGCTGACCTTTATTCGAGAATAAGCGATATAGAAACCCTGGGAGTATCTTCACACTATCAAGAAACAAATTTTTTGAAAATAACAGAGGCATTGTGCCCGCCAAATCCAAATGTATTACTTAAGGCGGCCCTAACCTCGCGCTCTTGCGCTTTGTTAAAGGTAAAGTTTAATTTGGGATCTAGCTGCGGATCATCCGTAAAATGATTGATCGTAGGGGGCACTATTCCATGCAGAATAGACATAATAGCCGCTATCGACTCCACCGCCCCGGCCGCACCCAACAGGTGACCAGTCATCGATTTGGTAGAGCTGATATTCAACCGGTAAGCATCATCGCCAAACACCTTCTGGATAGCCCGTACCTCCGCCACATCTCCCAATGGGGTAGAAGTACCATGCACGTTGATATAATCTATATCAGCACTGCTCATGTTGGCATCCTCCAGCGCCTGCCGCATTACGTTGGTAGCACCCAATCCCTCCGGATGAGGCGCCGTAATGTGATGCGCATCAGCGGTAGCACCGCCGCCAGCTAATTCTACATATATCTTAGCACCCCTGGCTACCGCATGTTCGTAAGACTCCAGTACAAACGCACCAGCGCCCTCACCCATAACAAACCCCTCACGGTCCAGGTCAAATGGCCGGGATGCCGTCTTGGGATCGTCGTTTCGCTCAGAAAGTGCCTTCATTGCATTAAATCCGCCAATACAAGCCTCATTGATCACATTCTCCGATCCACCCGTTACCATCACATCAGCCTTTCCGTAACGGATATAGTACATCGCCTCCAAAATAGCATTGGTAGCAGAAGCACAGGCTGATACAACAGAAAAGTTAGGACCTCGGAATCCATTACGGATAGAAATATGCCCCGCCGCAATATCCAATATCAAGCGAGGAATAAGGAAGGGACTAAATTTAGGGGTTCCGTCACCCTGATGAAACTCTTTCAACTCCTGGCAGAAACTGTTCATACCTCCGATACCGGACGCCCAAATAACCCCAACCCTGTCTACATTAACAGTGTTACGATCTATCTTAGCATCCTGCACCGCTTGGTCTGCAGAAATTACAGCCGTTTGGGTGAAGGGGTCCATCTTGCGGGCCTCTTTCTTGTCCAGGTAATTAGTGGGATCAAAATTCTTCAGTTCGCAAGCAAAACGGGTTTTGAACTTGGAAGCGTCAAATTGCTTGATGTAATCTGCGCCAGATACACCGTTCGTCAATCCATGCCAGTATTCTTGCACGGAATTGCCGAGCGGTGTAAGCGCGCCTAAACCTGTAACGACAACTCGTCTTGGTTGCATTAAAACAATTCTGATTAGTAGGATTATTTTACATGTTCTTCCAGGTAAGCTACAGCCTGGCCAACAGTAGTAATAGTTTCAGCTTGTTCGTCAGGAATGGAGATGTTGAATTCTTTTTCGAATTCCATAATCAGTTCTACCGTATCCAAAGAGTCAGCGCCTAAGTCATTGGTGAAGCTGGCTTCAGGAGTTACCTCGGCTTCGTCAACGCCCAATTTGTCAATGATGATCTTTTTAACTCTTGATGCAATGTCTGACATAATTTTAAGTGTTTTTGGTTTAAAACTCGACTGCAAAAATATAATTTTTATTGAATTGCCAAGAGCATGCCGGAATTTTACCAGCAACAGGCTAGTGGAAAGCTTCGCAAAGCCAGCATAGTAGGGTTTCTGACGGCATTGTTAATAATCTCGTTATAGTGCTCACTCCCGCATTCCCTTACTGCAATTTATTCAAAAAAACAATCCCCACAAACCCTACCTCCTTCTCCCCCCCAATCTCCCTCCTTCCTATATCATTCCCGTAGCATTCGTATAACATTCGTATATCATTCCTGTAAGCTAACCATATCCAACCCTATACCACCCCTATACAAAAGGTATACCCCACTTATACCCCAGCTATACCATCACTATAGCTTGCTTATACAACACTTATACAATGCTTATACAACGCTTATACAATACAATCACAACGACATAATAGACAAGTAGTTATGTTAAAAATGTCTTCCAACCCCCCATTCCCATCCGCCAGCCCCCTCCTCTTCCACCGCCATCCTCCTCTTATTTTCCATCACCTCCTCCCTTATATCCCGTTTTCACCGGGAAAATCCTCCGAAACTGCCCACCATAGCCAACTGCCCCTATTATTCCACACTTCGCCCCCCTCCAAACCAACCATTCAACAGCTTAAAATACCTTTTATCTACCCGGTTAACTTTAATTAACACTGTCAATATGCAACCAGTAAACCCATTTACTAAATTTGCCCCATATGGAAATTTACAGCGCATGGAACACCCGCAGCCCTAAATACCCGGGCCTGCAACAATCCGGCTGCCTATACGTAGTTCTATTTAGCATTCTTTTCACCTTATTGTAACTATAACGTTATCACCATCACCTGATCCAAACATGTCCAGCAGTAAAAAGATCATAAGCATCGTAACAGGAGTAGTCATACTGAGTACCATCCCCTGGTTGGGTTGCAAACCGGGTGGAGACAAGAACAAATCCGCCGACCCCGCCGGCAACGCCAAAGGCAACTCCAAAACACCGCTTATTGATGGTTATGTCGTTAAAGCAGCTTCCCTCGATGAAATAATCGAAGCCAGCGGTACCCTCCAAAGCAACGAAGAAGTAGAGATCAAACCGGAAATAAACGGCCGCATCATTGCCCTCTACTTCAAAGAAGGTACCCCCGTCACCAAAGGAACCCTCCTCGTAAAACTCTATGACGAAGACCTCCGGGCACAACTGCAAAAACTCCAGCTACAACAACAACTGGCTAAAACCACCCTCGAAAGACAGGAAAACCTGCTCAAAATAAATGGGATCAGCCGCCAGGATGTAGACGTCACCCGCAACCAGGTTAGCGCCTATGGCGCCGATATCGCCTACACCCTCACCCAGTTGCAACGTACCGAACTCAGAGCGCCCTTCAATGGCCGCCTCAGCCTCCGCAATGTCAGCGTAGGCGCCATCGTAGCCCCCACCACCGTCATCACCACCCTCCAACAGATAGATCCGCTTAAGATCGACTTCGCTATACCGGAAAAATATCGTACAACCGTCAAAGTAGGAGATGCCGTCCAATTCAAAGTTGCCGGCGACACCAGCACCTACAAAGGCAGCATCTACGTGGTAGATCCCAAAATCGATCTCACCACACGCACCATCCGCCTGCGCGCCATTATGCCCAACACAGGCAACCTGTTCCCAGGATCATTCGCCAGGGTCAATATCCGCCTCCGCGATCAACCCAATGCAATCGTCATCCCCTCCCAGGCCGTTATACCTGGCACCAGAGACAAAAAAGTGATCGTCGCCGACAGCGGTAAAGCCAAATTCATCATCGTACAGACCGGCATCAGAAACGAAAATAACGTACAGATCACCGATGGTCTCAAACCCGGCGATACCATCGCCACCAGCGGCATCCTCCAGCTTAAAGCCGGAATGCCTCTCAAATTCAATAAAGTACAGTAATACCAGCGATGGACCTCCATCCCCGTAATAAATAACTTATCATGAGTTTACCTTCGATATCCCTTAAACGGCCAGTAATGGCCATTGTGATGAATATCATTATCGTGATATTCGGCTTGGTGGGATTCAATTACCTCGGCGTTCGCGACTTCCCGGCAATTGATCCTCCTATCGTGAACGTACGCGCCTCCTACGCAGGCGCCAACTCGGATATCATCGAAACCCAAATCACAGAACCACTCGAGAAAAGTATCAACGGGATCGCCGGTATCAAAAACATATCCTCCAGCAGCAGCCAGGGTACCAGCAGCATCACCGTCGAATTCGAACTGAACGTAGACCTGGAAGCCGCCACCAACGACGTACGCGATAAAGTATCCCAGGCCCTCCGCAACCTGCCGCCGGATATCGACGCCCCCCCCGTCGTGTCTAAAGAAGATGCCAACTCAGATGCCATCATCTCCATGACAGTACAAAGCAATACCCGCAACCAACTCGAAGTAACCGAGTTCGCCAATAACGTACTACTCGAAAAATTACAGACCATACCGGGCGTAAGCTCCATCCGCATATGGGAGAGAAAAAATATGCCATGCGCATCTGGATGGACCCCGCCCGGCTCTCCGCCTACAGCCTCACACCCACCGACGTACAGGCCGCCCTCCAACGCGAAAACGTCGAACTACCCTCCGGTAAGATCGCCGGCAATGCCACCGAACTCACCGTACGCACCTTCGGCCGCCTCGACACAGAAGAAGAGTTCAATGACCTCATCATCAAAAATGTTAACGGTAGCGTTATCCACCTCCGCGATGTCGGCCAGGCCATCCTCGGACCGGAAAATGAAGAAACCATCCTCAAAGAATCCGGCATCCCCATGATCGCCCTCGCACTCAACCCACAACCAGGATCCAACTACGTCGCCATCGCCGACGAATTCTATAAACGCTACGAACAACTCAAAAAAGAATTACCCGCCGATCTCAAAACAGATATCGCGATGGATAATACCCGGTTTATTAAAAAATCTATCGAAGAAGTAGAAGAAACACTCGTAGTCGCTCTCGTACTCGTTATCCTCATCATATACCTTTTCTTCCGCGACTGGCTCATGGCCTTCCGCCCCCTCATAGATATCCCCGTATCCCTCATCGGCGCTTTCTTTATCATGTACGTATGCGGCTTCACCATCAATATCCTCACCTTGCTGGCTATCGTACTGGCCACCGGACTCGTAGTAGATGATGGTATCGTGGTAACAGAAAATATCTATAAGAAAATAGAAGCCGGTATGCCCCGCATGCGCGCCGCCAGAGAAGGCTCAGAAGAAATATTTTTCGCAGTGATCGCCACCTCCATCACCCTCGCATTCGTATTCCTACCCATCATATTCCTGCAGGGTTTCGTAGGACGACTGTTCCGGGAATTCGGTATCGTCGTCGCCGGCGCCGTGCTCATATCCGCCTTCGTATCCCTCACACTCACACCGGTACTCAACGTAAAACTGGGTAGCGACACTCATAAACACTCCTGGCTATACGAAAAAACAGAACCGTTCTTCCGCTGGATGGAAGATAGTTACAAAAGCTCCCTCTCCGCATTCATGCGCATACGATGGGTAGCAGGACTCATCATCCTCGTCTGCCTCGGCATGATCTACTTCCTCTTCCGTACCTTACAATCCGAACTGGCCCCCCTGGAAGACCGTAGCCAGTTCCGCCTGTCCATCACCGCACCCGAAGGCACCTCCTTCGACTATATGGACAACTACGTCACCCGGATCACAGACTTCCTCATCGACTCCGTCCCGGAAAAAAAGATCGTACTGTCCGTAACAGCTCCCGGATTCAGCGGCGCAGGCTCCGTCAATACCGCCTTCGCCAACGTTATGCTCTCCGAACCACACGACCGTACCCGCTCCCAAAAAGAAGTGGTTAACATGGTCAACCGTAACATGTTCAAATTCTCCGAAGGAAAAGTATTCGCCATCGAATCCCAAACCATCCAGGTAGGACGCCGCGCCGGCCTCCCGGTAGCCTTCGTACTCCAGCATATCAACTTCGACAGCCTCGCCTCCGTATTGCCCCGCTTCCTCGAAGAAGCCAACAATAGCCCGGTATTCCAAGGCGTAGACGTCGATCTAAAATTCAATAAACCCGAACTACGCATCCACATCAATCGCGAAAAAGCAAGCGAACTGGGCGTATCCATCGGCGATATCTCCTCCACCTTACAACTCGCCCTCAGTAACCTACGCTACGGCTACTTCATCCGTAATGGTAAACAATATCAGGTAATGGGACAGGTATTCCGGTCCGATCGCGACGACCCCATGGACCTGCAAAATATCTATGTCCGCAACAGCCGCGGAGAAGCCATCCAGCTGGATAACCTGGTAAGCATCAAAGAAGAAACCAGCCCGCCGGTGATCTATCACTTCAATCGCTATAAATCCGCCACCATCTCCGCCGGCCTCGCCCCTGGCAAAACCATCGGCGATGGCATCGCTGCCATGTACGGCATATTCAATAAATTGAAACAGGAAAAAGTAATAGACGACTCCTTCTATACCGCATTATCCGGCTCCTCCCGCGACTATGCAGAAAGTGGCTCCAATACCATGTTCGCATTAGTACTCGCATTGGTACTCATCTACCTCGTACTGGCAGCCCAGTTCGAAAGCTGGATAGATCCCCTCATCATCATGCTCACCGTACCACTGGCCTTCGCAGGAGCCATGCTCTCCCTCTGGATCTTCAACCAGACCTGGAACATCTTCTCCCAGATCGGCGTGATCATGCTCATAGGCCTCGTTACCAAAAACGGGATCCTTATCGTCGAATTCGCCAATCACATGCGCGACCATGGCCTGCCCAAATCAGATGCCGCCGTAGATGCCGCCGTAATGCGCCTACGCCCCATCCTGATGACAAGCCTCGCCATGGCCCTGGGCGCATTACCCATCGCATTGTCGCTGGGCGCCGCCGCCACCAGCCGTATCCCGTTAGGTATCGTAATAGTAGGAGGGATCATATTCTCCCTCATACTCACCCTATACGTGATCCCGGCCATGTACACCTTCCTGTCCAGAAGGAAACAACAACCGGAAGAGGAAGATACCACCCCCTCTCCCGAAGAAGTAGCCGCAGCCGCTCACGCCTGACAAATAATGGGATAGGAAAAAATTGGTAACCGCGATCTTACATGAAAATGAAACGAATCATCATATTTAGCTTACTCCTCCTCACCACCAGCCTCTATACAAAGGCCCAGCAACAGGTGCTTACACTGGAGCAGGCAATAGACCTCGCACTCAAGAACAACTTCGATATCAGGCTGGCAAAAAATACCGCTGATATCGCAGCTAACGACTACGCCTACGCGAACTTCGCTTTCGCCCCACGCCTTAATGGTACCGTCTCCAAAGTATGGAACCGCCAGGCCACCAAACAGGAATTTGCCAATGGCAACAAACGCGACACCAGCGGTATCAAAAGCAATAACCTGACCGCCAACATCAACCTCGCCTGGACCTTGTTCGATGGCCTCAAAATGTTCGCCACCCGACAACGACTGGAAGCAACCCGAGACCTCGGCGAGCTCACCCTCAAAAATCAACTGATCAACACCGTCGCTACCGTCATCAATAACTACTACAACATCGTACAGCAAAAACAACAACTGCACGCCATCTCCGAGCAGCTCTCCATCTCAGAAGAAAGAGTCAAACTGTCCGATGCCAAATTCCAGACCGGCCTGGGACCTAAAACAGATTGGCTCCAATCCAAAGTAGATTACAATGCCCAGAAAGCAGCATTCCTCCGGCAGCAAACCGTTATACTACAAACCAAAGCTGTACTCAATCAACTCATGGTCATAGAAGATGCCAGCGCATTGTACGATGTACAAGACTCCATTCCCGTTGCCATGGACCTCTCCTTCGGCAATGCCTTGCAAGACGCACAACATGAGAATGCCGGCCTGCGCATCGCACGGCAAAACCTGGAAATATCCCGCATCGCCCTCAAAGAGCGTAAAGGAGACCTCTTCCCTGTCATCACCTTCAACTCTGCTTATAACTTTACTCGGGTCAATTCCAACGCAGCCACCAACTCCTTCAGCCCCGTATTCAACCAGAACGGCATCTTCAACTACGGCCTCAATGCCACCATCCCCCTCTTCAATGGCATGAACGTAAGAAGACAGATCAAAGCCGCACAACTGGACATACAGGCACAACAACTGGTACTCGATAACGAATCCAGCAAAGTCAACCTCGCAGTTAACAATGCATATAAAGATTACGAATACTTCAAAACATCCCTGGGCCTCGAAGAAGAAAACCTGGAACTGGCGCGGGAAAATGCAATGGTAGCACTCGAGCGTTTCCGGCAGGGCGTATCCACTACCATAGAAGTAAAAGAAGCACAACAAAGCCTCGAAGATGCCAATTACCGGCTCATACAGGCACGCTATAATGCCAAATTAGCGGAAACAGAATTACGGAGACTAAAAGGAGAATTATTTAAATAATGATTTGTTGCTTATGAGGTATAAACGCCGCTGTTCAAATAGAATGGCGGCGTTCCCTTTTAAACGCATATCGTATCACCTACCTCCTAAAAACCATCAGGGCTGACAGCCAGCTCTTCGCCTACCGTCAGCCCTTCATATATAAAACAGGTGTATGTCCTAATTACCGGGAATGTCTTCTCTTTTCCGGGCCTGCTGATACCGCGCAAACGCATCCTTGATATACAACATCAGGTCATAATCCGTCGCAGATTGCAAAAACTGATAACCAGGCCGGGTCCTTAAAATGAACGTATCCAGTTCTCCTCCCTCCAACTTCGTCATCCGCTGTATCAACTCCGGAGAATAACGATAGTCAATGAATTTCTCCTTCTCCCAATACTCCAGCTGCTCCCTGAAATTCTCCTTCCGTTTACGTGCCCTGCTCGGCACCAGGTAACTCAACGCCGTGATCGGATTCGCAGGAAGTGTCTTTAAGACATCCATCGCACCAGGCCGCTTATAGTTGAAATACTTACCATACTCCTCCCGCGTAGCCAAAGAGTCACGATGATAGTTCCGGCCACGCACAAATACCTCCTGCAATCCAAATACCCGCTTCACCAGGTCTATATTCAGACTCGCAGACATAGCCGGCGTAACAATAAGTTTACTATAATAACTCAACATGGAAAATTCCAACGTATCACCAGGCATCGACTCAATATAATAACGGCCAGTCTCATTACTTAAGGTACCCGTCATCGTCCGCCTGTTGATAATCGTAACCGCAGGCAAACCAGTTTTAGTGTCCTGGTCAGCTACCATACCAGAAACCCTCACCTGCGCAGTGGCTGATTGCAGATCAAGAAAAAGTATAAACAGTATCGCTCCTATATATCCCGACAGTCGGAGGTTAATCTTTGGCATCACTCAAATATAAAATTCACACTTCAAATAAAAAGTTAAAGTTACATATTTAAAACGCAATTATCTGGCCAGAACTCAATACTGTAGGCACTCTCTCACAACGCACCCCGCAAAACACCGTACCACAAGTACTTTCAGACAATCCTACCGCTATGAAAATAAGTAGCAGATTAGCTTTGAACGGCAAATAAATGTAATTTTTTAAACAATCATGGTATATTCGTCTGTAGTTTACATTTACCTGCGTCATAATATATGCCCGATAAAATCATTTTTGCCACACAACGCTACCAGTACCTGAAAGACAAGATACTCATCGCCAGTTCCCCGTATTGGGAAAATGGTGCAACAGAAATCCTGGACTTCCCTGATGGCGAACACTACCACCGCATCCTCAGCGATGTAAGTAAAAAAGAAGTCGTGTTGATAGGTGGCACCATCGACGATAAAGAAACAATGGAACTATTCGACCTTGCTCATGGCTGCGTACAGCAAGGTGCACTGGGTTTACATATCGTGATCCCCTACTTCGGATATTCTACCATGGAAAGAGCCGTAAAACCCGGAGAGATCGTAAAAGCCAAAACCCGGGCCCTGCTATTCTCCGCACTTCCCGCCACCGCCACCGGCAACCGGGTGATCATGATAGACCTCCATGTCGATGGCATCACTTACTATTTCGAAAGTGGTATACGCCCCGTACATCTTTACGCCAAAGACATCGTACGTGAAGCCGCCACCTCGCTATCTGACGGCGCCCCTTTCGTATTAGCCAGCACCGACGCCGGTAGGGCCAAATGGGTAGAATCACTCGCCAACGACCTCCATGTACCTGCCGCATTCGTCTTCAAAAAAAGACTTTCCGGTGAAGAAACCAGCATCACCGCTATCAGCGCAGATGTACAGGATAAACTGGTCATCATCTACGACGATATGATACGCACAGGTGGCTCACTGCTGCACGCCGCACAGGCATACCTTGATGCCGGCGCACGGGAAATATCCGTCATCACCACACATGGTATCTTCGCCGGCGGCGGCTTCGAACGCATCCGCCAAAGCGGCCTCATACGTAAAGTAGTGTGTACCGATACCCATCCCAATGTGCTGAATATACACGATCCGATGCTGGAAGTAAAATCAGTCGACACCCTGATCACCAGTTTTATCGGAATTTAAATAACTGAAGACCATATCGTTGCAGCGCCATCTCAATCCCTACCTCCACAACTGACCATTGGCAAGGTGTTTGTAGTACCCACCCACGAGGAGCGGGCAGCAGAGCAGATTTGCCAATACCATATCTTGAAAACGATCAACAATGTAGCATGTATACTCTTCGTATAATCGAATACGGTAGTTGTGATTACCAGGATATGGTGTCCATGAGAGATAATGTACTACGCCGTCCGCTGGGGCTTACATTCACCCAGAAGCAATTACAACAAGAGATCAATGATGTACTGATCGGCTGTTTCAATACAGCGGCAGATAAATCAGAGCTGATAGGTTGCTGTATATTGACACCAGTTGATGAAAATACCGTGCAGCTGCGGCAAATGGCGGTCACGCCAACACTTCAGCAAAAAGGTATCGGTAGCAAACTGCTTGCTTTCGCAGAAGACCAGGCCAGAAACAATGGTTTTCACACCCTGATGATGCATGCCAAAAAACCGGTGGTATCCTTTTACCAACATCAAGGCTACATCGTAACGGGCGATGAATTCGATGAAGCGGGGGTGCCTCACGTTAAAATGTCTAAAACACTACAGGAGCCTGAATAATACGCTTTTTTTCAGCGGCTCGTTCCAATACGATCCGCCACTGTCAACACTTTTGCGAACTTATAGTCTGATAGTGCGTAAATAAACAGGCATACAGGCTCATGGTAGCGGCCTTTTCGATTGTATTATATTGACTAAACAGTCAATATAATATACGCAGCTATGAATATTATTAACTGCTCAAAAAATTTTAAAACCAAATCTTCAGTCATAATGAGAAGCCATGTACTTACCTGGTTAGGGGTGTGCTGTGCTTTATACTGTACTACCGTCAGCAATAAAGCATTCGCCAGTACTGACTATTCCCTGCACTTGCCATCTTTACATGATGCACCGGTCGGCCTTAACGCCGAAACGGCATCCTACGCTGCATTCTTTCAGCAAAAGGATACTACCGTAAAACCAGGTACCCCCACACCCGTTGTGGTAAAACCTGCCAGCAAGGATACCAGTACTAAACCGCAGCAATCTACCCAACCGGCTATACAACCCACAACTACACCTGTAGTGATCACACCGGCCAAAAAAGATACCGGCACCAAACCTGCCGATACCACCAAGCCAGCTAGTCAACCGACTGCAGCACCGGTAACTATCACGCCAGCCAAAAAGGATACCAGCGCCAAACCAGCAGATACCACAAAACCTGCCGGCCAACCCGCTGCAACACCAGTAACCATCACGCCTGGTAAAAAAGATACCACCGGCCAACCTGCACAAGATCCCTCCCGGCCTAAATCCCAAACGGACAGCACTTCCACCGCTAAACCGGATTCTACCGCCGCCAGACCTAAACAGGATACCGGACTGATATTACCGCCCGACTCCGCTACCCTCCGCAAAGAAATAGGTAAATTCACCCTCCGCGGTACCGTATTAGACGCCAACAACTCGCCTATCCCCGGTGCCACCGTGCAGAATAAAACCACCAAACAGGGCATTCAGGCCGATACCGCCGGTAACTTCTCCATCAAAGCAGGCGTAAACGATACCCTGCTCGTTGCCGCACCGACTTTCGGAGAACAAGCCATCCCCGTAAAAGACAGGGAACCAGTCAAAGTCAACCTGACAGCAACAAATGCCACCAAAAAACAATTGAATGAAGTGGTCGTAACCGCCTTGGGTATTCAGAAAAATACCCGCTCCGTAGGTTATGCCATCTCCGATATCAGAGGCTCCGCAGTACAGGAAGCCAAAGAAGTCAACTTCGTCAACGCCCTCTCCGGTAAAGTACCTGGCTTACAGGTAAATACCAACACAGGATCCATGGGTGGCTCCTCTAAAGTAACAATACGTGGTACCAAATCCATCCTCGGCGACAACAACGCATTCATCGTAGTAGATGGCGTACCCATCATCAACAACTCCACCAACACCTTCGATCAGCAACGTGGCGGCGGTGGCTATGACTTTGGTAGTCCCCTACAAGACCTCAACCCGGAAGACATGGAGAATATCTCCGTACTCAAAGGTGCAGGCGCTACCGCACTCTACGGTAGCCGCGGTTCCAATGGCGTACTCCTGATCACCACCAAAAAAAGACCGGAATCCGAAAAAGGCCTGGGCATTACCTACAGCCTCAACGCTCAAATGGACCAGGTATACGTACTGCCTAAATACCAAAACGGCTATGGTGGCGGCTCCAACGGTAAATTTGATACCCTATATTATAATCAGCACCCCGAAGGCTTCCTGAACGAACAAAGCGCAACCTACGATGATAACAATGGCAAAGGCCGTTACGACCTCATGCCACAATATTACTCCGATGAATCATGGGGCCCTAAACTGGATGGCAGACAAGTACGCCACTACTGGTCTTGGGACAAGAATAAAAACAACCCCTATTTCGGTCAGACCGCTCCCTGGTCTCCTCAACCCAATAACGTAAAAGATTTCTATAGAACCGGTTTTACACTCACCAATAATATCTCCTTAAGCGGTAGCAACGAAAAAGGTGCATTCCGCTTGTCATATGGTAATATGAAACAGGAGTTCGTTATCTCCAATGCAGAACTGACCCGTAACAACCTCTCCGTTAATGGTAACTATCAGTTACATAAAAAACTGACCGCCGTAGCTTCCGTTAACTATAGCATCCTCAAAGCAAATGCCCGTCCCGGTACCGGCTTTACCGGTCCCAACCCCGCATTACAGTTCTCCATGTTCGGCCAACGCCAGCTGGATGACGAAATGCAACGCCGCTTTGCTTATCCTGATGGCTCCCAGATCACCTGGAACCGTAAATCCTGGAACGATCCTGCTGTCAACTTCCACAATGGCTCCTACTGGAACCGTTACCGCGACTACGAAACAGACTCCCGCACCCGCCTCTTCGGATACGGTGGCCTGGACTATGAAGTGACCGACTGGTTAAACCTCAGCGGCCGCGTATTCATGGATCAGTACAACACCCTCGAAGAAGAACGCAACGCGAAAGACTACCTCGTAGGTTCTTACATAAAACGTGTACGCGACAGCCGTGAACTGAACTACCAGTTTACAGCCAACATTAATAAAAAATTCAGCGAAGCTTTCAGCCTCAACGCAACAGTAGGTGGCAACGTAATGCACCGTAAATGGTCTACCACTGGCGGCAGCACCGTAGGCGGCCTGATCGTTCCTAACGTATACAACCTGGCCAACTCCGTACAAACGGCACTGCCTATCGATGAATACTTCGAAAAACAGATCAACTCCGTCTTCGCAACAGCCACCCTCGGATATCGCGACATGCTGTTCCTCGAACTGACCGGCCGTAACGATAAAAGCTCCACACTTAACGATAGCTATTTCTATCCATCCGCAAGCGGTTCCTTCGTATTCTCCGAACTGCTGAAAGACTGGAAATGGCTCGAATTCGGTAAAATACGCGCCAGTATTGCTGCCGTAGGTAGTGATACCGATCCTTACCGCCAGTTCGATACATATAGCATCCTGCCGCCGTTCACAACCAACCCGATCTTACAGCCGCTGACAATAAAGAATAATCCGAATCTGAAACCAGAGCGTACAAAAGAATATGAAATAGGTACCGAACTGAAGTTCCTGGACAACCGTATCGGCGTAGATGTAACCTACTATAACCGTACAACTACCGACCAGATCCTCACCCTGTCATTGCCCTCTTCTACCGGCTATACAACCGCTGTAGTAAATGGAGGTAGCGTACGCAACCAGGGCTTTGAATTCGGCCTCAACCTGAATCCGATCCGCCTTAAAAACGGCTTCCGTTGGGATATCAATGGTAACCTCGCCATCAACCGCAACAAATTGCTGAATATGGACATTCCTCAATTTGGTGAGTCCTTGTCTCAACAGATCCTGGCCACTGACCGCCGTACCGCTAAAGTTTCCATCGCAGCCATCACCGGCTCAGGACTGGGAGCCATCATGGGTACCGACTATGTATATGATGGCAGCGGCAATCGCGTAGTAGACCAGAACGGTTTCTACAAAGTAAGCGCACCTCACATCATCGGTAATGTGAACCCTGATTTCTTCGGTGGTGTTACCAACAGCTTTACCTATAAAGGGGTCTATCTCTCCGCCCTGGTAGACTTCCAGAAAGGTGGCGATTTCTTCTCCTATACGAACCTGTACGGTAAAAAGTCAGGTATGTTTGCCGAAACAGCCGAAAATGGTATCCGTGAGAATGGGATCATCGTACCCGGCGTAACAGAAGATGGTAAGCCTAACGAAAAACGTATCACCGCTAAAGACCACTTTAACCAAAATGGTGGTAACGTAATCAGCAAAGCCGACCTCTACGACGCCAGCTATATCTACCTCCGTGAAGTGAAACTGGGATACAACCTGCCAGATGCCTGGTTCAAACGGATAGGCGCACAGAACGCCCGTATCTCACTATACGGCCGTAACCTCTGGTTGATTAAATCTAACGCCCCCAATGTGGACCCTTCCAACATTACCAACTCCTCCTCCAATATTCAGGGAGTAGAAGGTGGCGCGTTACCTTCCCTGCGCTCTTACGGGGTGAACCTAAATATTTCATTCTAAATGATCAGCAGCCACAGCGACTGTGGCTGCTGTCCTAAATATTTGTAAAGATGAGAAAAGCGTTTTTTCGATTAGGTATACTGCTCCTGGCCTCCGGTCTGATCATGACCGGCTGTAAGAAGCTGGATACCATGAATACGGACCCGACCAAACCGACCACCGCACCAGAATCCTATCTGCTGACCGGCGCACAGAAAAGCGCTATGGACATCCTGTACAACGGATTACAGAATGGCTACATAGGTATGCACTTCGCACAATACTGGTCCGGTAACAGCCGTACAAATGACAGCCGCTACCTGGTCGATGAGATCAACAACAACAACCTCTGGACAGCTTTATATACCAACTCGTTGAGAAGCCTGGACCAGATCATCGCCCAGAACAAAAACGGGCAGCAGACCAACCCATTGGCCGCTCCCAATCAGATCGCCATCGCTCATATTCTCAAAGCCTGGATCTACCAGTTCCTCGTAGACACCTACGGCAACGTACCCTACCAGGCTGCCGGTAAAGGTACCGACGGTATCCGCCCGGCTTACGATGATGCTAAAACCATCTACAACGCCCTGCTCGATACCCTCCAGAACCAGATAGCCAAACTGGATGAAACACAACCCTCCTATCCTTCCGGCGACGTCATCTTCAAAGGCAACATCGCCGCCTGGAAAAAACTGGGACACTCCCTGATGCTCAGACTCGCTATTCGTATGGTAGATGTCGACGCAGCCAAAGCACGCAGCATCATAGAAGCCCATTACCAGCAGGCAATGTCCAGCAATACAGACAACGCCGTATTCGCCTATGTGAATATAGCGCCCAACAAATACCCGCAGAACGACTCTGAACGTGAAATCAATGACTTCTTCGTGAGCAGCTCACTGGTAGATTATATGAAAAGCGTCGATGACCCACGCCTGGCCGTATATGCCCGCCCTTCCAAAGCCGGCGCTGCACTACGTGGCATGCCTTATGGAGCATCCGACGCCAACACAGCACGCCTCCCAGCAGACAATTACTCCTACCCAGGTACTAAAATATATGCACCCGATGCCGCAGGGATATTGATGACCTATCCGGAAGTCGAGTTCATTTTAGCAGAGGCAGCCGCCCGCGGTTTCAACACCGGCGTGGACGCAGCCACCCACTATAATAAAGGAGTTACCGCCTCACTGGCATACTGGGGCATCACCGACGAGGCCAAAGTATCTGCCTACCTCACCAAAGTACCTTACAACGGAGGCAATTGGAAAAATGTGATCGGTAGCCAGAAATGGCTGGCCCTGTATCCCCAAGGGTTTCAGGGATGGGCCGAAAGACTCCGCCTGGATATTAAAAAACCAGATGGTACCGCCCTGTTCACCGCCCCCCTGGATCCTGTACTGGACCCTAATGTAAAAGCACCGGAGTTCGTACCGTTCCGCCTTACTTACCCTACGGGTGAGCAACAGCAGAATAAAGAGAACTATGACAAAGCCGCTGCTGCCATAGGCGGAGACACCAAAGGCACCAAATTGTGGTGGGATAAACAATAAAGACTTTTTGCTATATGCGCTTCTCAACTTGGGCCAGCCTTTTCAGGCTGGCCTTTTTGCTATTAAACCTTTTTCCCGTAAAACTGTCCAATAATCACAAAATGAATGCATATGAAAAACAGCACTCGTATCCTGATAGTGACGGTCAGCTTATTATGCATACTTTCAGTTTCCAGCACCTTCGCCTCCTCCAGGAGTTACAGCAACACCAGCACAACTAGTATAGCTACCTCGATGGTCACACCAGCAGGTTACTATTTCCATGGGCGCTGCCGTCCCGTCTATCGTGCATACTACGGACCGGCCTATTACTACCGGCCCTACTATTATCCACAATATTACAGGCCTTATTACGGCCCCCGCGGGCATGTCCACATCTCCGTACACCTTTAGTACAATTCAAACACTCCCGATATTTGTCTTGTCCACTATAGGCCGTTTTACGTCCCCTATAGTGGACTTCATCTACCATAGACCCACCCTCATATTTTAGCAATTCAGCTCCTTTTTCACTATTTTCACCGTCTTAACGAAGTCTTTCGTTAAAATGCCACCTGAAGACTATTAACCGCGGACTAAAAAAGGAGAAAAGATGATAAGAAAGTTCCTATTGTCATTGATGATCATATGCCTGATCGGCTTGCCGATACGCGCACAACAAAAGCTACAGCAGAAATATCAGCACTGGTATACCTATTTTGGCAATTTCAAACTCAGCGATCGCTGGTCTATCCCCTTTGATGTACAAGTACGTATCAGGGATGGCTTTACCGATAAAGGCCAGATCCTCACACGGGGAGGGCTCCAGTACGCCGCCAACAAAAGGAATAGTTTCTTACTGGGATATGCCTACGTCACTACTTATGCAGATGTACCAGATGTATACCTGCCCGAACACCGGATCTTTCAGCAATACATATATCAGCATCCTGCCGGTAAAGCATCTATGAGTCACCGTTTCCGGCTGGAACAACGCTGGGTCGCCCAACAAACCAGCAGACCAGGTGCCCCTACCGAAAGAGATTGGCAATACGGCAACCGGGTACGGTACTTCCACCGCACCATCATTCCCGTTCAAAAACACACCCAATCCACCAAATTTTACGTCGCCCTACAGAACGAAATATTCCTGAACCTGTGGAACAACCAGATCAACGACAAATTCATTGACCAGAACCGTCTGCTGCTCACACCGGGCTATTTACTGAATGCCGCGCTAAAACTGGAAATCGGCTACATGAATCAATTCCTCCAGACCGCCGCCGGCAGCCAGACCATGAATCACATCCTGCATTTCGCAGTCTTCCATAATTTTTAAAGTAACGGTAAAAGGGGAGAGGCTTGGGTTAACCGATCTTCTCCTTCACTAACTCAGTAAAATGCTGTTTGGCATGTTCTGTCTCAAAAGCACTGACCGGAATTAGGAAGAATGACTTTTTATCCCTGTAGAGGTAAAAGAAGAGCCTTGTTTCTACAACCTGGCTAAAACTGGTCCAGGGTATCTGACGCTGATGTTCGCGGATACGGGTGGAAATGGACATGCCCTCATCAGAGAAGACCAGGTGGATATTATCTTTGAAAGTAGTGGCTTTGTTATAAGTGGAGATAGGCAATAAGTACCAGAAGACCCAGGCAATGACGAATATCATGGCAACGATGCCAATTAGTGCCCCCATAGTGACTACCCGGAAGAGATGCCCTGCCAGGGTAGCGATCAGCAGTATAATAAGGGTGTTACGGAATACTTTCACTTCCCCTCTATTCAGGAAATGATAGCGTAGTGCATTCACAACATCCTCCTTGTTATAGCTAAACTCTAAATGCATGCAGGCCCAGCGGACAGTTTAATTATCTGTTGGAAATAGATAATGTGCTTTCTGCGTCATCTCTTGTGGTGACGGGAGCATATTTCTTATTTGTGGATAATACGCGCTTGCAATTCTCCAGATCTAACTCACTTAAGCCCGGGAAATTCTTCTTGATGAACTGAAAATACTGCTGTAAAGTCTTGGCTTCCACCTTAAAAGGAAACACTATTTCTTTACCACTATTCTTCAGGAATTCATTACTATTGATCTTGTTCTCGTTTTGCAGATACCACTTATAGAGATCTACAATAGCATTTTCAAGTTCCTGTTCATCAACCCGTTGGGTCTCTCGAGGTAACATCCAGACGTATTCCTCTACTTTACCCGGTTTGGGATGCTGGTTCTGATTCTTGTCCTTGTCTTTTTCCCCGTTCTTTTTTTCCTCCCATTTGCTGGCGTATGCTGATGCGGCTGCGGCTGTAAGAACCAACAACAATAACAACAGCTTTTTCATATGAGGCAAATATTAGGCATTAAAAATACTAAATGAAAATTATAAATCCTAATGACCCCGGGCGCCAGGACATACATTAAACTAATTCACATGTATTAACAAGGAAAGATGATGCTACTGAGTTCTTTTTTTGTTCTTTATTTGTTTTTTTAATTTCTGAAGTATGCAATCAGCTTTTATTAATTGGAGTAGTGGTAAAGATGCCTGCTACGCCCTCTGGCAGCTACAGCAGTCCCGGCAATATGACATTGGCTGCCTGTTTACAGTATTGAATGCCACACATCAACGTATTTCCATGCATGGTGTCCGGGCAGCTTTGCTCGACAGGCAGGCAGAGCAAATAGGAATCCCACTTAAAAAGGCCTGGCTGGAAGAACATGCCGGTATGGAGGCTTACGACGAACTCATGCAGTGTCACTTGGCCGAACTATCAGCCCAAGGGATGCAACACGCCGTATTCGGGGATATTTTTCTGGAGGACTTGAAACGATACCGGGAAACGCAATTGGCCAAGATAGGTATGCAGGGTATTTTCCCTTTATGGCAACAGAACACCACGGAATTAGTGAAAAGGTTCGTAGCTGATGGCTTCAAGGCAATAATTGTCTGCGTGAATGCCAAACACCTGGACGCCAGCTTTGCCGGCCGGGTTATTGACGAGACCTTTCTACGCGACCTTCCTCCCGGAGTAGATCCTTGTGGCGAAAACGGAGAATTCCACTCCTTTGTCTTTGATGGCCCGTTATTTCGGCAACCCGTACCCTTTCAGTTGGGAGAAACTGTTGAACGTACCTACACCCCCGCTCCCAAAGATGACAATTGTTACCAGGAAGAAGAAACCCTAAACTGGGATACCCGCTTCTTTTTCAAGGACTTAATTGAATTATAGCCTAAAAAACAAAAGCAATGGACGAACCATTGCTTTCGAGAGTCATTTACGTGCATGATGAATCACGCGTGTAGGAATATTTGGTTTTTCATAGGACAGTAACCATAATAAAATTAATACAATAACAAATATAATAAAAATATATCATTAAGAAAATTATTTATTGGATAAGAGCTGTGAAACGGGCATTTAGCAGCGATAGGAGAGAGGTACTACTATAAGGCGGACAGCATATCCGCTAGATACATACACGGGCAGCGATCTTTGTAAGCAAAAAATATCACAAAACTATCAACTTATCTAGCGAGTATTTTAATGCTAATTTTTATATAGTCGTCGTGTGGAAAAGGCAGTAGTTATAGAAGAAGTGTTGCTCTGACAATAAGTCAACCGGTGTGAGTAGTAAAACAGGCGTACTTGTATGGTTTAGAGAAATAGTAAGGGCGCCTAGAAAAGCGCCCTCAATTTGTTACTATCCTATGAAAACCCTATTTGAATACAAAGATAAGGGCGTGTTATTTTTCTTTGAAATTTTAAGGGCACAATAACAAATCATTAACAATGAACTCCTCTGTGGTAGCCGACTTTCAGGGAAATGTTAAACGAAAAATGGGAGCTGTTTACAAATGACAGCTCCCATTTTCCCATATTTTTTGCCACTTCATCAACTACATCCCATACTATTACCACAGTTGAGACATTTGTAGCAAGTGCCCGACCGTACGGTGATATGTCCACAGGTATTACAGGCAGGCGCATCGCTTTGCATGCTACGCATATAATCCTGGGTATTGCTTTCGTGACTACCGGACATTGCCACAGCAGCCTGTTTTACCGGCTTAGCAACAAAATTGTTACCCACCACTGTAATCCTGACATTGGATAATTCTGTAGTTCCCTGATCCGGCTCCTCGTGCTTTTGCTCTCCTCCCATATCATCCGGTGTATCCAATATATGTACCAGGTCAGTGCGTCCCAGGTATTCATATCCTAATACACGGAAGATATAATCGATCAATGAGGTAGCGGACTTAATATTGGGATGGTCTACCATACCTGCCGGTTCAAAACGTGTAAACACAAATTTGTCTACAAATTCTTCCAACGGGACACCATATTGTAAACCTACGGAGACGGCTATAGCAAAACAGTTCATAAGGCTCCGCAAAGTAGAACCTTCTTTTGCAAGATCTATAAAGATCTCACCTAGTGTACCATCATTGTAATCCCCCGTCCGCAGAAATATGGCCTGTCCTCCGACCTTGGCTTTCTGGGTAAAGCCGCGTCTCTTCGCAGGCAGGCTTTTCCTCTCTACTATACGGGATAACGCGCGCTTCAAAGTTGTATCCGGGCTGGCCATCATCCGTTTGTTGATCTCACCCAGCAACTCATCTATTGTGAGCTGATCGAGATCTATGATCTGGGTAGCAGTTGCAGGTGCTTCTGTACTAGCAATGAGCTTTTTCTTTTTATCACTTTTATTACTGAGCGGCTGACTTAGTTTTGATCCGTCCCGGTAAAGTGCACAGGCTTTAAGGCCGAGTTCCCAGCTCAGTTTATAGGAATCTGCTATTTCCTCTACGACCGCTTCGTTAGGCAGATTGATCGTTTTGGAGATCGCCCCCGAAATAAACGGCTGGGCTGCTGCCATCATACGGATATGCCCGTGCGGGTGAATGTAACGTTCTCCCTTTTTACCACACTTATTTGCACAATCGAATACAGGTAAATGTTCCGCCTTCAGATAAGGCGCTCCTTCAACCGTCATCGTGCCACAAATAAAGTCATTTGCAGCCTCCATCTGCTCTTCCGTAAAGCCCAGTTCGTGTAGCAGGCTGAATTCCAGGTTGTAATACTGCTCCGGCTGGAAACCCAGGCGTTGCAAACACTCTTCCCCCAGCGTATAGACGTTAAAGACAAACGAAATATCGAAAGAAGAGATGACTGCTGCATCCAGTTTTTTCATTTCATCCGCTATAAAACCTTTTTCACTCAGGGTCTGATGATTGATATAAGGAGCACCGGCGAAGGAGCCACTTCCCTTTGCATAATCAACAATCGCCGTGATCTCATTCGGCTTGTATCCTAAATTCTTTAATGCAGAAGGAATGGACTGATTAATGATCTTAAAATATCCGCCGCCGCTTAATTTTTTGAATTTCACTAACGCGAAGTCCGGCTCTACTCCGGTGGTGTCACAGTCCATTACCAGGCCGATAGTACCAGTGGGAGCAATAACTGTTGCCTGAGCATTGCGATAGCCATATTCCTCTCCCAGCTTTACCGCATCATCCCATGCCTTAGTAGCCGCTTTAAGCAGATAATCAGGGCAGAACCGGGCATTAATACCCATTGGCTTTATTTCTATCCCTTCATAGGCATCTATGGCATCATATGCCGCCGCCCGATGATTCCGCATTACGCGAAGCATATCCTTCCTATTTTCTTCGTATCGGGGAAAAGCGCCCAGGTGAGCCGCCATTTCCGCAGAAGTCTTATAGGCCACGCCTGTCATGATAGCGGTGATTGCTCCGGCGATACCACGAGCTTCCTCACTATCATAAGCAATACCGCTTACCATCAGCATAGAGCCCAGATTGGCATATCCTAATCCCAGCGTACGGTATTCGTAACTGAGCTGGGCGACTTCTTTTGATGGGAACTGGGCCATAAGCACCGAAATCTCAAGTACAACGGTCCATAGGCGGACGGTGTATTCAAAACCACTCACATCGAACTGGTTATTACTTTCATCAAAAAAACGGCGAAGGTTTACAGAAGCAAGGTTACAAGCTGTATTATCCAAAAACATGTATTCTGAACAGGGATTGGAAGCATTGATACGTCCTCCCTGCGGGCAGGTATGCCATTCGTTGATAGTAGTATCATATTGAGTACCCGGATCAGCACAGCGCCAGGCAGCATAAGCAATTTGCTCCCATAGATCCTTTGCCTTGACGGTCTTTATTGGTTTTCCGGTAGAACGTGCGGTTAGCTCCCAATCCTCGTTGTTTTCCAACCTGTGAAAGAATGCATTGGGTATCCGGACTGAATTGTTGGAGTTTTGTCCGGAGACGGTACGATAGGCCTCTCCTTCGTAATCGGATGAATATCCGGCAGCTATAAGGGCGGCTACCTTTTTTTCTTCTTCTACTTTCCAATTAATAAATGATTCTATCTCCGGGTGATCTAGATCCAGGCATACCATTTTGGCGGCTCTGCGGGTAGTACCTCCCGATTTAATAGCAGCTGCTGCCCGATCTCCTATCTTAAGGAAGCTCATTAGTCCACTGGAGGTGCCTCCGCCACTTAGTTGCTCCCCCTCTCCCCGGATAGCAGAATAGTTCGTACCTACTCCTGAACCGTATTTGAAAATACGTGCCTCCCTTACCCAAAGGTCCATGATGCCACCATCATTAACGAGATCATCGTTCACATTGAGGATAAAACAAGCGTGGGGCTGGGGACGCTCATAAGCAGAAGTTGACTTTTGCAATTGTTCCGTGGCCGGATCAATGAAATAATGCCCCTGAGGGGAACCTGCAATTCCATAACTTTCATAAAGGCCAGTGTTGAACCACTGGGGAGAATTAGGGACACAAGCCTGATTAAGCATACAGTAGGCTAATTCGTCATAGAATATCTGTGCATCCTGCGGAGCTGCAAAGTAATTATGGCGCTCCCCCCATACCCGCCAGCAGTTTGCCATACGATGCACTACCTCTTTTACGGAGGTTTCTCTACCAATGGTCCCATCGGGTTGGGGAACACCCGCCTTGCGAAAATATTTCTGGGCTAGTATATCTGTCGCAATCTGCGACCACGCTTTGGGCACTTCCACATTATTCATTTCAAATACGACGTCGCCGCCAGGATTTCGGATCACTGATGAGCGAAGTTCATACTCAAATAGCTCATATGGACTTACATTTTCCTTCGTAAAATGACGCCGGAAAGTAAGTCCGCCTTTATTGACTTGATTTTTCATGCCCAAGATTTTTTATGAGGATTAGGAATAGACTAAAACATTCAACATTGCGGGTGTTGCTAAAGTAGCCTTTTATACCAGCTGCGGCTTATTTTTATTATGCACAGCTTGTGGATAATAGGAGACGTTGGCTGTCCCTCCCCAGTAACAATTTTTACACCATTTTTTTCAACTTTGTAACCTTTTTAAGCGTTAGTGGTTTTAAGAGGTAGAGTATGGCCCGAAGCTTGCTGTAGAGAGGGGTTTAAAAGTGTCCTGGGAGGGCGTTGGGTCGAATAAAGAATGCATTATATGCATATTTATTTAACAATGTGACTTATTTCCGAAAAATTTATACATTTGCGACAACCGGAACAATGCTATCTTAATGTCCAATAAAATATACAATTCATTTTTAGAAAGAAAGGCAAAAGGTATAAAGTCATTTGCAGTTCTGATTGATCCGGATAAGGTGACCCCTGCTGGCGTGATTGAGCTGGCGGAGAAGTGTACTGCTGCAAATGTTGACTATATTTTTTTAGGAGGAAGCCTCGTGATCACTCAACATCTCGATGAATGTGTACAACAGCTTAAAAGCAGTTGTGACATTCCCGTGGTATTATTCCCCGGGAGTCCTTCACAGGTATCTCGTTTCGCAGACGCGTTGTTATACTTGTCCGTTATTTCAGGCAGAAATCCGGAATTACTTATTGGACAACATGTGGTGTCTGCTGCTGCAGTCAAGAAAAGTGGTCTGGAAGTGATATCGACAGGTTATATGGTAGTCGACGGCGGCGCCCCGACTACTGTATCTTATATCAGCAATACCACGCCTATTCCGGCAGATAAGGACGATATTGCGATGTGTACTGCCATGGCCGGAGAGATGCTGGGAATGAAGGTAATTTACATGGATGCTGGCAGCGGCGCCCGAAAACCAATTACGGAGAGTATGATCAGCCGAGTGTCCAGCCAAGTAAGTGCCCCCGTAATCGTTGGTGGCGGCATCAGAGACGCAGAAAAGGCTTACTTAAATTGTAAAGCAGGAGCTGACATTATAGTAGTAGGCAATGCTATTGAAAAAGATCTTTCTCTTATAAAAGAGGTCGCAGATGCTGTTCACACAGCACCTGTAAATGTGTAAGTTACACAGTTAATACTATGTAGCTGACACAATAATACTTACCAGTCGGGAGATGGACAACCATTTTATTCCGGCAGGTGTTTAATATTCAACCAAAATGTAAACCGCCAGCTTATTGAAGACCCAAATGATCAACCAGGATATCTCCTGCCCCAAAAGGCAGTTCATACCGGCTCAGGTTTATGCTAACAGGCAAAACATCAAATTACATCATACAATATAACAGATTATCCTATAAGGATTTACAGGCTTGATATGCTTATAATCATGTCAGAAAGATGACGTGACGACTACTGGAATAAGGGATGAATGAGGCTGGAGAGGAGAAAGAGAAGAAAGGAAAAAGTAATGCAATCAGCAGACAGTCCGTATAAAATAGCGCTGTTTTTTTAAAGAAGCTTTTTATAATTTGTAATATATCGTTCCATAGTTTATTCTCATAAGCAACATAAAACCCAAAGGCTGCCCTTTCCAGGGCGGCCCTTTTTATTTTAAAGTACTTTAATTGATATTAAACAACATAATAACAATCTAATATGCAGGAAATCACCAATCCGTCTATATCAGGGCAATGGTATTGACAGATCGGTGGTATCCTCTTTGTTTAAAGGCTCATCATTTCTTTGAATTTCACAGCTTGCCGGCGACTCACCTCAATCTTTTCTCCCCCACGCATTTCCAGCAACAACCCACCATTAAAATAAGTATCGATCTTTTCGATCATTCTCAGATTAACGATATGCTTACGGTTAGCTCGGAAAAAAGTCCGCTCGTCTAATCGCTCTTCAAGCGCGTTGAGTGACTTGAGTATCAATGGCTTATTATTCTCAAAGTATACCCTGGCATAATTACCCACACTCTCAAAAAGCCTGATTTCCTGTAATTTAACAAACCAGCAACGATCTCCATCCTTTACAAACACCTGGTCATTTTCAGACAGTGTGGTACGAATGATACCAGCAGCTGCCTGTCGTTCTTTTTCTTCCTGCTGATGTAATTTATGGATAGCATCCGCAAGGCGTTTAGGTTCTACAGGTTTAAGCAGATAATCAAGAGCGTTGTATTCAAATGCCTTGAGGGCATATTCGTCATATGCGGTCGTAAAGATCACTTGCGGCACCTTTTCCAGTTCCGCTAACAATTCAAAACCCGTTTTATCCGGCATTTGTATGTCGAGAAACAGCAGGTCAGGATGTAAGGTTTCTATTTTTTCCAGCCCATCCTTAGCGTTTACTGCTTCTCCTACTACTACAATTTCCGGGTGCTCGGCCAATAACTTCTTCAGTTCGCTTCTGGCCAGGCGTTCATCATCAATGATCAATGCTTTTTTCATTGTCAACTATAAGGTTTGGTTGATGAGTATATATTTGGACTTTACATAAATCGACCGGTAAGCAATCCATCTAAATCAAAGGCATCACTACTTTGGCGGCTACCATTTCCGTGTCTTTGTTATGGATCTCGAAAGATGCCTTATGGCCAAACAACACATTCAAGCGCTGGCGGGTACTTTGCAGACCAAATCCATGCTCTCCTACTTCTTCCAGCATCTGTCCGGTATTTTCTATTTGTATCTCGTGTAATACCCCTAATACATGGGAGCTGATATGAATAGTCCCGCCATTAACAGAACGTGAGATCCCATGTTTTATCGCATTTTCCACCAGTGTCTGCAACATCATAGGCGGTACTGGCAGTTCCAGCGTATCCGGATCAATATCGTATGTGACGTGCAGACGCTCTTCGAATCGGATGTTCTCCAGTGCAAGGTAATCTTTTACAATATTCAGCTCGTGCTCAAGTGGTACTGTTTCCCCCTTTTCTACCTGCATGGAGTTCCGTAGTATATTAGACAATTCTGTAATTGCAGCCCTTGCTCGTTGCGGATTTTCGTCTACTAACGCCCGTATACTGTTGAGTGCGTTAAAGATAAAATGCGGATTCATTTGCGCCTTGATCGTCTTCAATTCCAGTTCTTTTACTGTACTTTCCAGTTTCAATTGATCTACCTGGGCTTTACGGTTACGATCGACATAGTGCCAGATAAAGTAAATGAGCCACCATACCACCATGAGTAATGAGGTACCCAACAATTCCAATACGGTTGTTTCACTGGAAAGCGCCTTTTTTTGGGACGGATACCGGAAAAGATTAGTCACCACTAACACGCCAAACCTGATAATGACCCCCGAGCTAATGACGCATATGAAAAACAACCATACCTGTTTTTCGAAACTATAACTAAGCCAATTGTAGCGCTTGAGGATATTTCTAAAAAGGTGGGTGGATAGTATACCGAATGTAATGAATATTAACAGGTTAAATATTTCAATATATCGTATGATTCCAAAAGTGGAGAAGAAATTGTAGATAGTCATCAGAAAATATGCCATCCATCCCAAACCCTGACACCACCAATATTTTGATACCTGTTTAAACATCTATCTAAAATTAGGAAACTAAGCTGAATGTCAAAAATACCATATGCCGGTACCGGGCTAAAAGTAATTGTTATCAATGGTATATAAGCAGGAGCAACGGAGGTTGAGGCCCAAAATAGTCCCTTTATAGCTGAAAAACGAAGCAAGAAGCTGGTCTGGGCACAGTGGCTACCGGCCTATTTGCCGATGATCCGGGGATATTTACAACATGTATCTATTTTTAAAGTGTAAGGAGTTATGGGCACAACATTTGCCTATTTTCCAGTATTTTTGCTCATTAAAACCCTGAGCCAAAGTATGAATATTATGCCGGGTCAGCTGCTGGGACAGATCGAATATCCAGCAGATCTACGCAAGTTAAGTAAAGAGCAACTCCACCAGGTCTCTGAGGAGCTGCGTCAGTATATCATAGATGTGGTAAGTGTACATGGCGGACACTTTGCTGCCAGTCTGGGTGTAGTGGAGTTATCTGTAGCACTGCATTACGTGTTTAACACACCGTATGACCAGCTGGTATGGGACGTAGGGCATCAGGCATATGGCCATAAGATCCTGACTGGACGCCGCGAAGTATTTCATACCAACCGGAAGTACAAGGGCATCAGCGGATTTCCCAAAAGGGACGAAAGCGAATACGATACTTTTGGAGTAGGACATTCGTCTACTTCTATTTCTGCAGCGTTGGGTATGGCAATGGCTTCTCATTACAAAGGAGAATTTGACCGTCAGCACATCGCTGTTATCGGTGATGGTGCAATGACAGCGGGGATGGCATTCGAAGCCATGAACCATGCTGGTGTTGCCAATGCTAACGTCCTGATCATTTTGAACGACAACTGCATGTCCATTGATCCTAATGTGGGCGCGCTGAAGGAATACCTGACCGATATTACCACTTCTCCTACTTACAACAAACTGAGAGATGACGTTTGGAATTTGCTTGGCAAATTGCCAGTAGGTAAGAGGTTTACGAGGGAAATGGCGTCTAAACTTGAAGCCAGCCTGAAAGGTATGGTCTCCAGCAGCAGTAACCTTTTTGAATCGTTAAATCTCCGCTATTTTGGTCCTATCGACGGGCACAACATCATCAAATTAGTAGATACCTTACAGGATCTGAAAGATATCCCTGGTCCGAAGCTATTGCATATTGTCACAACAAAAGGGAAAGGATATGCCCTGGCGGAAAAAGACCAAACGACCTGGCATGCGCCAGGTTTGTTTGACAAGATCACTGGTGAGATCTTTAAAAAGGTGGTGGAAATGCCACAACCTCCCAAATACCAGGATGTGTTTGGTCATACCATCATTGAACTTGCGAAGGAAAATGATAAGATCATGGGGATCACGCCGGCTATGCCATCCGGTTCTTCCCTGAAGTTCATGATGGAACAAATGCCGGAACGCGCTTTTGATGTTGGCATTTGTGAACAACATGCCGTTACCCTTTCTGCGGGATTGGCGACTCAAGGTATGCGCGTATACTGTAATGTCTATTCTTCTTTCATGCAAAGAGCATATGACCAGGCAGTACACGACGTAGCGATACAAGGGTTACCGGTAATATTCTGCCTTGACCGGGCGGGATTGGTAGGAGAGGATGGCCCTACCCATCACGGCGCTTATGACATTGCCTACTTACGTTGTATCCCGAATATGGTGATCAGCTCTCCTATGAATGAGGAGGAGTTACGTAACCTGATGTATACCGCTCAATTACCTTCCAACCAGTCACCTTTCGTGATACGTTACCCTAGAGGGCAGGGAGTTATGCCTAACTGGAGGCAGCCATTCCGGGAAATTAAGATAGGTACCGGACGTAAACTCAGGGATGGTAATGATATCGCCATTCTTTCGCTGGGACATCCGGGTAATTTTGTAACAGAAGCACTTAAAGAACTCTTGGCAGATGGGCTGCAACCGGCTCATTATGACATGCGTTTTGTGAAGCCGCTGGATACAGTAATGCTACATGAGGTATTCAGTAAGTTTGATAAGGTGATAACGATTGAGGACGCCTCTATTCAAGGTGGATTTGGCAGTGCAATACTCGAGTTCATGGCGATGAATGGTTACAAGGCAGATGTACAAATGCTGGGTATCCCGGATAGGATCATCGAGCATGGTAAACCGGAAGAACTGCACCGTGAATGTGGATACGACGCTGCAAGCATTGCCAATACAGTACGTACCATGTTAAAAAGTAAGATCAGCGTAACCGTATAAAGCTACTTATTCTGGAATTTTTATAAAAGCCTGAGACGTATCCTGTCTCAGGCTTTTATATTGACTGTACAATATCAAATGGCTACATTTGTCAAATGGCTGAACTGTATCTGCAATTACGCATCACCGCTGTCATAGCCGAAGCACCTGACACTTTCACCTATCATCTCGAAAATACCGAGGGTATGCCTGTATTGTACGAAGCCGGCCAGTTCCTGACCTTCCTGATCACACTTCACAATACCGAATATCGCCGCTCCTATTCTTTCAGTTCCACCCCGGGCATTGACGATCATTTGTCGGTAACGATCCGGAAAAAGGAAAATGGTGAAATATCCCGATATATACTTAGCAGCTGGCATGTAGGCATGATCGTCACCGCGCTAATGCCAACAGGTCGTTTCACCCCAGTACAGCCAGGTGCGCAACCAAGAGATATCTTTCTGCTCGGTGCTGGCAGCGGGATCACCCCGCTATTTTCCTTACTGAAACATATCCTGTATTTTGAGCCATTAAGCAGGGTTGTATTGGTATATAGTAACAGTACCCGGGAGCGTACCATTTTCTATCGTCAGCTGGAGACGTTGGCGGTAACCTTCGCAGCTCGTTTGCATATTATCCACTTGTTCAGCAGCGAAGAAGATCATGCTATCAATCATCCAAGACGTCTGAATAATATCCTACTGGAACCGCTTGTAAAAAGAGAGTTAAAGTATGACCTTACTGCGGCTCATTTTTTCGTGTGCGGTCCCCCTGATTACATGCGCATGATCCTCCTGACACTTCGTTTTATGGGATTTCAGGATGAACAATTGCACAAGGAAAACTTTGTTGTAAATACGGATGTACTTATTGCCAGGACTGTAATTCCACAGGACACCACAGAAAAATCCGTTCAATTGAGATTACATGATCAGGTATTCCAAATTCCGATGCCCGGCAATAAACCAATCCTGGATAGTGCACTGTCACAAGGTGTTGCGCTACCTTACAGCTGTAAAGGAGGTGTTTGCGGCTCCTGTACCGCCCGTTGCACCACTGGCAAAGTGTGGATGTCTGTAAATGAAGTATTGACTGATAAAGAACTGGCTGAGGGCTTTATATTAACTTGTGTAGGATATCCGGTAAGCGAAGAAATAACAATTGAATTGTAAAATATTCTAATGTAGATAGAGTTATACAACAAGCCTCTGGGGCTTTTTTTGTCACTTACAACTTTAACCCTTATATTTTATGGAAAATGCAGTAATGCGTTATCCCCTTATTAAGATCGTATGTACCTGTGTAATATTTACCGTCTTGTGGATACCTGCCCATCTATGGTTAGTTGATCTGCTAACAGCACATCCATTAACGCCCTTCAAACAACATCTTTTATTAGTTAGCGGTGTTCTTAGTTTCTTCGTACTAGGAGCGTTGTTCTTTTTTGCATTACGTCGTAACTACCGTGCTAGTCAACATGCACAATTATTCCACAATCATCCTATCCCTATGTGGATATACGATAAACAAACATTGCGTTTTCTATCTGTCAATAAAGCATCAATTATCCGATATGGCTATACGGAAAGTGAGTTTCTGTCTATGACATTAAAGGACATCCGGGAACCTGCCGAAGTTAAAAAACTACTGGAAGACGTTGCATCAAATTGTAATGGTAATACCTCCTATCGTGGTACCTGGTTGCATCAGAGTAAGGACGGTGCTACCTTTCATGTAGAAATTTACAGTCATCCCTGTACTTATTTTGGCAAAAATGCCCGTATTGTTACCGCCCGTGATGTAGATGCACAGGTAAAAGCCAGTAAGGCCGCTCATGAAATGAGCCTGCGTTATGAGCTATTGGCGAATGCCACTCACGATGCCATCTTCGATTGGGATATGCATGGTAATACGATCCACTGGAATCATGGTCTCCACAGTCTCTTTGGCTACGGTACTGCAGAGCAGATGCAACAAATAGAATGGTGGCGTGAAAAAATACATCCGGAAGATAAAGACCATATTACAGCAGTATGCCTGCAGCTTGCCAGCGGCGCATTAACATATGCTAGAGATGAGTATCGTTTCCTTTGCGCAGACGGGACTTATAAATATGTATTGGAGAAGGCTTATCTTATTTGTGAGCAAGGCCTACCTGCGCGTATCATCGGTATTATACAGGATATAGATCAGCAGGTAAGACAGGCACAGCAGATCAGTATGTTATCATTAGTCGCCAGTAAGACCAGTAATGCGATTCTGATCACAAACACACAAGGTGACGTCGAATGGATCAATGATGGATTCACGCTTCAATTTGGATTCACCCTGGAGGACATTAAAAAAGTGCATCCGCTCAGGCTTTTGCTGCACCAGGAAGACACTGCAACTATACAATTCATCAAGGATAAAATAAAAGAAAAAGTATCTTTTTCTGCAGAAGTCATTTGCCAAGACAAACATGGCACTCCCTATTGGGTAAATGCGGCTGTTACCCCGGTGTTAAACGACCAGTATGGGATAGCGCGGTTTGTAGTTATTATTTCTGATATCACAGAGAAAAAGCAGTTCATACAGCAATTACAGGAGCAGAATAAGGCGTTACGTGATATTGCCTGGATCAACAGTCATGAAATACGACGACCAGTGGTATCTATATTGAGTATAGCGCAGCTATTGAATGAACAAAATGAAGATCCTGATATGAATCGCAAGCTGATAGATTGGTTACATAAATCGACCATACAGCTGGATGAGATCATACACAAGATAGAGCATAAGGTAAAGGAAATGCAGGAATAGGGTCGTCGTTGCAATTACTTCCCGGCAGTATACTGGTTTTATACCACCGGGAAGCTGGCGGTATTACAAAATAAATCCGTTGAATTCACCTTTAAGTTCATCATAAAGTTTATGGAATGTCTCCATGCGATCATGTAATCCATCATAATCCTCTACCGGGCGGTCATTGTGTACTAGTAATGGTTTGTCTCCACCCAGAATTTTCCGGGAGGATTGCTTCAGATCATGAAACATTTCATCTGCCACTTCCAGCTGCCGGATGAAGCGGTTCTGAAAATGTTCTACGTGTATCAGTTTTTCCTGATCACCCTGTTGGGTTACCAATTCTTCTAACCTGCTGCGCATTTCTTTCACATCTCTCCTTACCTTATCGACTTCACCTTTCCAGGTATCGATTTGTTGCTGCAGGTTGGTAATCTGTGTTGGAATTTCCATAAACGTATGGATTTAAGCAGTTAAATGATAAGGTTTACTATATCTTCTCCAATATGTTTTATCTGCTATTTATTAGGAACGATCTTATAACCGGTATGTTATTCTGATCGTTATCCTAAGTTACGATCTTTTTCATATCCAAGCATATATGTGTATTGATCAGCTCAGCAGTGTGGGAAAGGCATCTATTGCTTCAGAAATACCCCCGGCTCCTGTCTTGCGAGCCTGTAGTACATGGCGCAATTCACCTGTATAACCTAACAATGCGGGTTCTGCACCACCTACTACCACCCCTTTAAACCCCAGATCATAGAGGGAGCGATCGTTCATAGTATCTCCAGCTACTAATATCTTATCTTCCGGATATCCAAGTTGTTGTATCAGTTGATGTAATGTATGTCCTTTATTTACCCCCTTAGGCAATACATCCAGGTATTTGCCTGCAGACTGGATGAAGTCGCAGCCGAGATCAGTCACAATATGAATCGCTGCGGCTATATCAGTGTCCTGATCATAAAAAAATGAACAGCGTCTTTCCTGTGGCACTTCCTGGAACCGCAATCCCTTTACATGCTCCAAATGCTGCCGTATGATCTCCTGCCCCGGCCATTTGCCTGCAATTTCGTCCTGCAGTGGCTGTACAGGCTCCAAGGTTAATCCATGCACGATCGTAGCTCCGACATCCCCAATAATAAAATGGGGGCGAGGCATTTGTTCGTCCTCCAATAATGGCAGAATACTTTGCAGCCCCCTACCTGTCACAAATACTAATATAATATTCTTATCTGCACGGATATAGCGGTACAACTGTGTTCTATCTTCTTCACTACCTCCCAAAAAGGTACCATCCAGGTCTGTTGCCAACAACATAATACTTCAATTTTTATTTGAGACTATTGGTTATTTTAAGAAGCCATAGCTGCACCGTTACCATTATTATTCCGTATGAATAACGTTTGTGTTGGTAAGGCAAAAGCGATTCCTGCTTGTCTAAATGCATCAAACAATGCCAGATTAATGGCTTGCTGGTTATCCATATATTTATTGTAATCACCTGTTAATACAAAATAAACTACCTCATAGGTAAGCTGAGAACTATCAAAGCTTAGGAAGTGCGCTCGGTCGAACTGCAGGTCCGGATTGCCGTTAATGATCCCTTTTACGATGGCTGGTATTTGTTCCAGCTTCTCTTTAGGAGTCTGGTAGACTACACCGAACTTAAAAACGATACGTCTCCTTTCCATTCGCTTGTAGTTATGTACCCTGGAATTGGTCAGATCTGTATTAGAAAATACCAGCTGCTCCCCACTGAGACTACGCAGACGAGTCGTTTTAATACCAATAAACTCTACCACCCCGGCTTTATCCTGTACTACAATAAAATCCCCAATTTCGAAAGGCCGATCGAAGAAGATAACAAAATAACTGAACAGGTCTCCCAGTATGGTCTGCGCTGCCAATGCGATAGCAATACCCCCTATCCCCAAGCCAGTGATGATTGTAGTTACATTAAAGCCCCAGTTATCCAACAAGAACACAATACCAAGCATCCAAATCACTCCGGAGATGATCAACATAATCCCATTTATCTGTTTGGCTTTCTCTTCCCCATTTTCCCGTCTCGAAAGATATCCGTGCAAAAGGAATCTGAGTGTCGCTGTCAGTACCTGCAACACAAAAAAAGTAGAAAGTAAAGAGACCCCAATGTGAGTGACGCGAGCAGCTTTGGGTGTTAGGTTAAGTGTTGATATTCCGATATAAAATGCGGCTATATATAATAAAGGTACTAACGAACGTTCCGCCCTTCTCACAACAAAATCATCGATATTACTATCCGTATCTCCGGCCCATTTTCTTAACCGTTTCAATAATAACTTTTTCAATATAAGTATTATGACAATACTCAATAAGAAAATACCCACAGCAATAATATATTGCTGTATAGAATTGTTCCAATACTGTTGTTGTAATACATCCTGCATAGTCATCTATATTTAACCGGTTAAACAATGATCATTGTACAGCACCATATCTTGTTTCGGGTGGAAGCGCAATAATAAGGAACATCAAAAGAAAAGACCAGCCTTATGGGCTGATCTTTTACTAAAAGAATGTTATTTTTTTTAATGCAGATAAGCATTGTACATCCATACTAGTTTCTCCTGCTCCCGGATGTAAGTAGTGATAAGGTCATTTGTGCCATCATCTCCTACTTCATTACTCAATGCTGACACTTCTCTTTCTATTTCTATCAATGTCTGTAAACCTGCTACTATAGCCTGGACACAAGCAGTGTCCTTCCCTTCGTTTTTTATCTCACGTATAGACGAATGACTAACATAGTCTGAAAATGTATGTGTTGGAGTGAACCCAAGTGTAAGGATACGTTCTGCGATCTCATCTATTTTTGCGAGTGCATCTGTGTATATCTCTTCAAACTTTACATGCAGAGTGAAAAATTTGTCTCCTTTTATATTCCAATGAAATCCGCGCGTATTCATATAAAACACCTGATAAGCAGAAAGTAGTACATTCAATTTTTCTGCTAATTCCTTAGAAGTTTTTTTCTCCAATCCAATAGTGGTAGTACTCATATATCACGATATTTATTGGTGATAGTAATGTTTTTTCTATTAATTCAAAGGAACATCAATGATCAAAAACTCTGCCGCTTTTGTTGCTGTAATATTAGCTTGTGTATAGTCTGAAAGGCCTATTGCATCACGCCGTTTGAGGGTTTCGCCACCAACCTGCAGCTCTCCTTCCAACACAAAAATATAGCTACCATGTCCTGTTAATTTAGGTGTTATGCTCAGCGAACCATCCTGATCTAATTGTCCAAGAGAGAACCACGCATCCTGATTGATCCATAACGCGTCGGTATCTTTATCAGGAGATACTACTACTTGTAATGTATTTTTCCGGGCAGCAGGATCAAATGTCAACTGTTGATATCGTGGGGCGATATTCCTCACTTTGGGGAACACCCATATCTGCAGAAAACTAACCGGATCTGTTTTAGAAGCATTATACTCTGCATGTGTGATACCAGTTCCGGCGCTCATGATCTGTACATCATTACTTCGGATGATTTCGTTACGTCCTGTGTTATCCTTGTGTTCTAATGCACCACTGAGTGGAATAGAAACGATCTCCATATTTTCATGGGGATGTGCGCCAAAGCCCATACCACCTTTTACCCAGTCATCATTCAGCACACGTAGTGCGCCGAACTGCATAGCTTCCGGGTTATAATAACCTGCAAAACTAAAAGTATGATAACTCTGTAACCAGCCATGATTTGCATAGCCTCTGCTGTTTGCCCGATGAATGATCTTGTTCATAATATTTACTCCTTTTGTAACACAAAGGTCCGTCAACAGCGGGGGATATACAATGGATGGAATAAAGGAAAACGTGGACTAAAAAACAATGCCGGTGTATCCATTCAGAACACACCGGCATTGTGTATTATGCGAAGTCATTTATACTAGTTGCGCATCAAGTGTAATTGTCGTATTAAGCAATTTGGAGATAGGACAATTAGCCCGGGCATCTTCTGCCAGCTTCGTGAATCTATCACTTTCTATTCCTGGTATATTGGCTCTTAATTCCAGATGGCTCTCGGTTACTGCACCATTCTCAAACTTCACCGTGGCTTTGGTATCTAGCGAACCTGGTGTAAACCCGGCATCTGTAATGAGAAAGCTTAACTTCATAGTAAAGCAACCTGCATGCGCGGCAGCAATAAGCTCTTCCGGGTTAGTACCTGCCCCATCTTCAAAACGGCTGCTGAAAGAATAGGGTGTACTTTGCAATACACCTGTTTCTGTAGTCAGCGTACCTTTACCTTCTTTACCGGTACCCTGCCAATTAGCGCTAGCAAATCTTTTCATAGTGTATCTTTTTGTATGATTATAATTAGTATGTGATATCAGTAAGCTACAAAATTCTGGCCAGTTCACACCTGGCCCCCACAAGGATATAAAACAGAAAAGCCAACAGATAATTATCTGCTGGCTTTTACATTCCTGACAACCTGATACTTAAATTACTTCAACTAATTCATCTAATGATTTCCTTACTTTCTTTGCATGTTGCATTTCGTCCTCCGCCGATCTATAACCTAGTGCAACGATTACTACGGAAGCCAGGTTCCTATCTTTTAGTCCCAATATCTCATCGTATTGAGCTGGATCAAATCCTTCCATAGGAGCAGCATCTACACCTTCCGCCGCAGCAGCTGTCAATAGTGTACCCAGTGCTAAGTAAGCCTGTTTTGATGTCCATATTCCTGCTTTTGTTTCATCCAGGTTTGATACGACCTGTTTCATAAGGCCGGCGTATCCAGCCAACGTTTCCACTCCTATACTGCGGGTCGTTGCGATATTATTGATGTATTGATCCACATGATTCTCCGACAGATCCCTATATCTTACAAATACGATTAGCTGAGATGCATCTGTAACCTGCGGTTGCCCATAAGAAGCCGCTTTTAATTTCTCACGTACTTCAGCATCCTCTATCACCAATACCTTATATGGTTGCAAACCGTAAGAAGAAGCAGAGAGACTTGTAGCACGGAGGATACGATTCAGTTTATCTTTATCTAACTTTTTAGTAGCGTCGAATTTCTTGGTCGCGTAACGCCACTCCAGTTTTTCTAAAATGTCCATTGTTATATCGCGTTATTAGTATCTGATTATTGTTTTATCATCTGTACGTTTGCCAACAGTTTCACTTCATCTCCCAGCACTACACCACCTGTATCGGTAGTGGCATTAAAGGAAAGACCAAAGTCTTTTCTGCTGATCTTACCAGTAAGTTCAAAACCAGCCTTAGTCTGCCCCCATGGGTCTTTCATGGTACCACCATACTCTACTTTCAGTTCTACCGGTTTAGTATGTTCACGGATGGTAAGATCGCCGGTGAGGGTGTAGGTCTCGTCATCTACTTTTTTGAATTCTTTTGATCTGAAGGAAAGTTTAGGATATTTAGCAGCATCAAAGAAATCTTCCGCGAGCAGGTGTTGATCGCGTTGCTCATTCTTTGTGCTTACGCTATTAATATCTGCTTCGAAATTGATCTGTGCTCCGGCAAATCCGTCTTCTGTGGTTGTTTGCATGGTTGCGTCAAAAGCTGCGAATTGTCCGGTAACCGTGGTGATCATCAGGTGTTTTACCTTAAACTGTATGTCGCTATGTGCGGAATCTATTTTCCAGGTTGTCATTGTTATCAATTTTAGTTTTATAAATGTATATTGTCAGTGAATTTATTCAAGGATTAAAGGAAGCCCATCTTACCGCTATTATAATCTTCGATGGCTTCGGCGATCTCTTCCTGAGAGTTCATTACAAAAGGTCCATAAGCAAATACAGGCTCATTGATAGGTTCGCCGCTTAAAAGGATTAAACTGGTATCTGTCGTAGCTTTTATGGCGATCTCTTCGCCGTTAGGATCAAATACTACCAATTGTATTCCTTTTGCTGTTTCAGCTTCGTTGAAACTTGCGTCACCTTTCAATACTACGATACCTGTATTATGTCCTTCCGGAAGAGAAATAGTTGTTGCTTGTCCAGCCTTTAGCTGTATATCCCAAAGATTAAGCGGAGAGAATGTTTGGGCCGCCCCGGCCTGTTGTTGGTATTGACCGGCTATAATACGTATATAGCTCTCGTCTCCGACTGGTACTACCGGTATCTGGTCTTTCAGCAAGGTTTGATATCCAGGTGCGGACATTTTATATGCTTTGGGAAGGTTCACCCAGATTTGGGCCATTTCCACTTTACCCCCCGTCTTGCTGAATGCTTCACTATGTTTTTCTTCGTGTACAACTCCCGACGCAGCAGTCATCCATTGTACGTCGCCGGGGCCGATCTTTCCGTGTCCGCCATTAGAATCCCGGTGCTCCAGTTCGCCCTGGTATACTACCGTTACCGTTTCAAAGCCCCGGTGCGGGTGTTGATCTACGCCTCTGGGTCTATTAGTAGGAGGGAAGTACGCGGGCGCTGCATAATCCATCAGGAAAAAAGGGCTCAGCTTTTTCGTACTGTGAAATATACTGCTTACCCTGAATCCGTCGCCGACCATGTGAGGGGCGGCTACATTTGCTACTTCTATGACTTTTTTACGTGTTTTCATATTAACCTCCGAAATACAACACAAAAATAGTTGTTGCAACATATTTTGTGAATGGATTAATTGTTGTAAGTGATGGACTTTTTTTCGCCAGTAGGAGAGGGGGGAGGCAATTCGCGCTACATCTTATTGTTTATGAAATAGTTATAAAAAAAGGGCCGCCCTCTTCATCAGAAAGGCGGCCCTTGGGGGTCTTCGTTGGACATAAGTACGAACACCAGGGCACTCTTTTTGGGGTGGGGGGACAGAGGTACTGTGAGTGCCCTGGTAATGTTTTTTATAGGAAAATGGCTCAAATTTTGTCGTATCCTTCAACGCGTCAAAAGCGCGGAGCCAGGTTCCAATGCGTTTTTATGAAGTAATGTTTTATTAGCTGATATCGTACAGCCTGGCCTATTCGTTCTGTTAGCATAGCATTTCTGCAGGCAACTGTTGGCAAATCTTACACGCAATAGTCAGTCTATCATATTTACTACTATGCCACTACCTTTCTTTAATCGTCCTAACTGTTATCATTTTGACAATGTAAGCGGAATAATCTTACGGGATTATATATTCCTCTTACGTCAGGAGGCCGGCTGATGCCCCCTTGTTGTATATAATGAAATGGATGAAAGCCATGACTGTCCTCAGTCATTTGGGTTACTGACCTGATACTTGGCACCTAAAAACAGCTTTGAAAGTTGTAAAAGGGCTTTGGGTATCGAGGTTTGGTCTAAAATATCTTTGAAACTTGGTATTTACACGTTGATTCTGGCTGATAAAATGTTAGGCCTACACTGCCAATACAAACACGATGAATAAAAGTGGTCACACGCACACGCTACTCTTTTATCTCATATTAGCAAAACGTCACTCCAGGAAGTTGTCATTCCGTATTCGCTGAAGGCAAGTGTCAAGCCAATACCGGTTAGTCCATCCAGGACACCGACCCCTCTCGAATACCAACGGCCTTCGGAAACCTCCTTTTCCAGCAATCGCTCTGTTTCGGATATCCAATAATGGTATCCATCCAGCAATTGGGTATTTCCCATCAGGTGAAAAAGCTTGCGGTATAACTCTGCTACGCCAGCTGCTCCTTCTTCTATTGTGGCATTTTCGATATTCGTATGTTGCGGCACTTTGCGCATTAGCGTGTTCAGGGCTACGAGGAGCGCTGTACGGGCTTGATGATCATTATGTTGCAGCTGTCCATTCCGGTAGAGTAACAGTACCTGTCCTAGGTCTCCACTTTTCCACCATAGGCGATTATCGTAATGGGCCTCTCTTTTCGTTCTGTCAATCATGAAAGGAAAGAAAGAACATTTTGAAGCGGTCTGATCTACCTCTTGGCGCCATTGTAGCAGCTGTCGAACATTTTCTTCCAGCAAAGTAGCTAATAAAGGATTACCAGTTGCTGTTGCCAGTCGCTCCAATACTGTTAAGATGCCAGTGATGCCACTTCCAAGACCAACTTCCACCAGGGGTCTTTGCCGGAACGGTAAACCTGGGTATTGTCCGAAACTTGTTAATATCCACTCGTCAGGTACCTGGTCCAGTCGCTTCAGGAAAGCGGCTCTAGAGGAGAACTCCTTGGGCAATTCCAGATAATAGTTGGCCATTCCTGCCCATCCATCCAGATACCCCCAGTTGGACCATTCTTTCGTGATCCAACCTTCGTTGAGTAACTCGTGGCTAAATTGGTTTACACTGTCATAAAGAGCGGGGGAGTTTTCTTCATTACGATACATCCCCTTTATTACATTAGCCAGGCAATTCATCAGGAACGGCCCTTGTGGGGTTCCCATTATACCTGCTAATCCTTCCACTTTTATCTTCCGCACTATTTGCTCCAATATCTGATCCCTTTTTCCCTTATATATCACGTTCTCTTCCAAATAGAAAAGGTGATGATAAAAGAGTGCCAAAGAGAGATCTTCCAACGAAAACGTTGACTTCCGGCCAAAATACCTATTGATAGTTGTGATAATGTTGGCTAACTGTCTACGATGGATGATATTGGCATTTATCATGAAGTTATTTTCTTAAAGTATCATGGCCGGCCGGTGACAGATATAGTACAAAGTGCATCCATTGATTTTTCACCACCAGTAGGATCGACAAATGTAGGAATCCCCATACCCTTGACAGGTATCTGATTATTCACTACTTTTAATATAATTTTTTTCTTGAGTTGCAATCTGTTGTTAGCATTTACTAAATTGGGATAATTCATTTCTATGACGTTTATTTTCAATAAAACATTTTCAACACCGTGGAAAACCAATATCAATTTTCGACAGGTAACGCTCCACTAGTTGTAAGTGTAATTATCGTCGTGATTGGATCTGTCACAGTCGTCGGTTGAGTTGGCATTTTCGCGTAAATCTTAAAAGAAGTATTTGCAACGTCAACTTTCATTATAACTTTCTTTCCAAGTTGCAAACAACCTAAATGATTAATAGTAAATTTATTCATATATAAAAAATTACCGAATTCCAAGTGATCCATTCATGTAAAAACTAAGAAACTTATTCCAGACCTAGTAAAATTCGAAATCCTAACTAACTTATAGAAATTCATTACACGAAATGGGCTAATCAATACACAAAAGCTGTTTTTTCCATGAAAAAAAATTCTCCTTACCATGCCTTCCAAATTAAAAGTATACTAGCTGACAGAAAAAATGGGTATTTGCAGAAATTTTACATACATCTGTTAATATGGGTAATTTATTTTCTATATGAAAACGGAGTTATCATTATTATAGATCCGGCTCGACTAACACTCACCTCCACATTATTATTCTTCTTATTAAATGCACTGATATTTTATATCAACAGTTTTCTATTAATACCATTGTTTGCTTTCACAAGAAAGTATAATCAACTAGCCATAGCAACATTACTGCTAATTGTCTTTTATATGCTTTTGAATTATTCTCTAACAGAATACATGAAGGTTGCTAAGATTCCAACAATGTATTCTTTTCTCACTTTAAAACATTTTTTAGCAATAAGAGGTACACGCTTTCTCTATTTTGCCTCTCTCAGTTATGCTTATTCTTTTACAACCCATACTATTCAAATTAATAAGGAATTAGTACACCTTGAGAAATTGAGGAACGAGGAATTGCAAAAAAGGAATCAGCTCGAAAAAGAAATACTTATTTCAAATCTAAACTATCTAAGATACCAAATTCAACCGCATTTTTTATTCAATACACTCAGCTTTATCTATACGCAGGTAATGAAATGCTCTCAAAGTGCATCCCGCAGTGTCATGCTATTATCAGATATCATGCGCTATGCATTACATGATCATGACGATGGCAAAACCGCGCTGGAAACCGAAGTTCAACATATTCACAATCTGATAGAAATACACCAATTGCGATTCAATAACAGTCTTTATATTGAATTTGAGCCCGAAAATGACTATGCTTTTAAATACAGACGTATAGTCCCTATGCTCCTGATCACTTTTGTAGAGAATCTCTTTAAGTACGGAGATGTCAATGATCCTGAGCACCCCGCCACGATAAAAATCGATGTTTTAGATGATGAGCTCCATTTTCATACCTTTAATAAAAAGAAAACGAGCGCTACCAATATGATCAGTAGCGGAATTGGCCTGGTCAATGTCAAAAAGCGACTGGATCTTGCTTATGGCAATAATAAGTATCAACTGCTAATAGACGATAAAGATGAATTTTATACAGTAGACCTAACCTTAAAACTATGAACCTATGTTAACGTGTGTAATAATAGACGACGAGCAGCACGCCCTTGACCTATTACGCGATTACGTCTCACAAGTATCCTTTCTGGATTTGAAAGGTGCTTTCAACAATCCACTGGAAGCATTACACTATGTTAATGAGCAAGCTATCGATCTTATTTTCGTAGATATCCAGATGCCGCAACTAACCGGACTGGATTTTATCAAATTAGTCAAACGCAAGACAAACATCATCATTACCTCCGCATTTAAGGAATATGCCTTGGAAGGTTTTGAATACGAAGTCGTAGACTATCTCCTAAAACCTATTTCTTATGACCGCTTCTTCAGAGCCGTACAAAAAGTCATGAACCAATTGGCCTTTGAAGAAGAAAAGCAACAGGAAAAACAAACTGACTTTATAGTTGTAAAAACCGATGCAAAAAATAAATTACAAAAGATAGAACTGAATGAGATCTCACATATTGAAGGTCTCAAAAACTATGTAGCCATCCATACTGACCAACAGAGAATCGTTACCTTGTTAAATATGAACGATTTGGAGGAAGGCCTTCCAAGGGATCAGTTTATCAGAGTTCACAAATCATATATCATCGCGATTGAACGTATCAAATCCATAGATGGGAATCAAATTTACCTGAAAAATGTAAAAGATGGTATTCAATTAAGCGATACTTATAAAACAGCATTTTTTAACATCCTTAAACAAAGTTTAGTAGGTAACAAACGTAAGATATAATTATTCCAATCCGCAAGTAGCAAAAATTCCGTTTATATTAGAGATACAGCCAGGTTAATTGTCATGTGATATTCCACAAGGAATCCATCTGTCACGCACTATAAATATAATTGATGACATGTCATCAATTTTCAAATTGTCTAAATGAATGTATCATTTTTCCCTAAGCTAATGCTCAGGCTGCCTACTTTGCCATTCATCCGGGATCATGAGCAACTACCGGAGATGAGCGCACTACTGGAAAATTCAACCTTTCTCGAAGCTCTCCGTATAGCATCCGCTAACCTTTATGAAGAATGCCAACGATGGAAAGCAGGAGATATCCAGGATATCAGGAAAATCAAAAAATTAAAGCTGACAGTCAGCAAATACTATAATCGGATGCGCAGCCGGGCAACCCCCTTTGGCGCCTTCTCTGGTTATTCGCTAGCGACCTGGGCAGATCAAACTGATATTAATATTAACGAGAAGCAAAGACAAGTCCGCTTGGATATGGACTTCCTCTGTATCCTGGTACAACATATACAGCAGGATCCCGCCATCCGTCGTTGCCTCTATTATCATGTTAATACTTCGCTTTATGATCTGGGAGGAGAATATCGGTATTATGAATGTTACTTCGAGGAATTGCATAAAAAATACCAGGTTAGTGCCATCACCGGTTCTGTATTATTGGAAAAGATACTTGACGGCTGTAGCCAACATCAAAACGGTTTGAGTTTCACTACAATATCAACTTTCATTCGCGATAGTGGACAGGTCGAAATAGAAGAAGCTACCGCCTTCACAGAGGAACTGATACAACATCAAATATTGGTAAGCAACCTCACTGTACAGATTACAGGAAGAGATTATTTACATCAAATCATTGAGGCACTGAGCAATGTTCCGACATCTTACGCCCCAGGACAAACACTACTAAAAACGCTACAGCAAATACATCATATCTGTAGTGTTTCAACAGCAAACATCTTTGCCACAATCGATGAAATCACCACGCTGATAACAGCCACAGGAATTCCATTTGATCACAACAAATTAATACAAGTAGATACACGCATAACTTTACACAACACCTCCGTAAGCCAAGGGCTTCAGCAAGACATCGCTGAAGCTATCCAAGTACTACATATTCTCTGTGGTAAGACCAAGCAGTTACTTTGGCTAGCATCTTTTAAAGAACAATTTGCTGAAAGATATGAATCACGTCCAGTGCCACTACCACAGGTTATTGATCCGGATACCGGTATTCCTGATGCTAATGGTCCTTATCACCTGGACTACGATGATCCATTCTTAAATCAACTTAATAATTACAATACCTCCATTCCTCCGATGACCGCACCACGGGAAGAGCATCCAGTCAAAGATTTACTTGCGGCTAAGCTACTGCAAGCCTATAAAGACGATACATATACTGTACAGGTCACTGCTGATGAATTGGGAAAACTAAAAGGTACTGAAAGCAAAGTGCCCATGACAGATACCTTCCCGGTTATCTTCCAGTTAATAGACGATGAAGATGCTTCTCTTTATATCGAAGTAGTAGGTGGGATTACAGGAACATCGTTATTAGGGAGATTTGCCAGAACAGGCGATGAAACACATCAACTTCTACGAGAGATAGCCGAATACGAGCAGCAACAACATCCCAACCAAGTCCTCGCAGATGTGGTGTATCTACCGGAGGACCGGGTAGGAAACATATTACTACATCCCGTTACCCGCCAATTTGAAATACCTTACCTAGCGCAGTCCTCATTGCCCTTAGCACAGCAGCTACCCATTGAAGATCTTTATCTTCGTATGGAAAACCAGATCCTACAGCTATTCTCCAAAAAGCTCGGTAAGCAGGTATTACCACGCATCGATAATGCACACAATTTCCAGTATAAAACACTCCCTTTGTATCGTCTGTTAGGAGCCATACAAGGAGAAAACTGTACACACTCTCTCGGCTTCTCTTGGAACGCCACCCTACCTGGAATCTATTTCTTCCCCAGGCTACAGTATAAACATATTATCCTGTCTGCCGCAGAATGGAAACTACCGGCAGACAAATGGAATAGCCTACTAACTACTTCAGCAGCTAAGCTACCGGCTGCTTTTGCTGCTTTCTGTAAGGAATGGCGATTACCCAGATACTTTGTACTGGTAGAAGGTGACAAGACCATGTTGGTTGATCAAGAGGAGCCCATAACGATCGATACCTTCCTCGCAGAGATCAAACGTAAAGAAACTATCCATTTAAGAGAATACTTGTTACCAGCTCCTGTTGTTCACAATGCAGCCGGACAAATACATGCACACCAGTTTGTCGCAATCGCTAAAGTAGCACCTACCAATATTGCTGCCGACGATATTCAACAAGCACTGGTAGATACGCCCCGCGACTTCCCTCCAGGTTCCGAATGGGCATATTATAAGCTATACTGCAACAATAGAAAAGCCAATGAAATACTGGAAGAACTAATACTTCCGCTTGCCAATGAACTATTGGCTACCTCACAGATCGATAAGTGGTTCTTTATCCGCTACAACGATCCGCAACCTCATTTAAGAGTGCGCTTCCATTTGCGGGACGAGCAATTTACCGGTACATTAGAAAGGCTGCTTAATGAAAGATTGGCAACCGTCTTTCAGCAACATATCATCTGGAAAATCCAAACAGATACCTATAACCGTGAACTGGAACGCTACGGTGCTCAAACAATTACAGAGACAGAAACCTTATTCTGGATGGACAGCTGCTATGTAATAAAGCTGACCGACTTATTACAGGAGACACCACAAAAATCATTACTGCTAATGCTGGCGGCCTTGAAATATGCGGATGATATAATGACCCTCTGCAAACTACCGCTGCATCAAAAAAGTGAATGGACACAGGTATCACAAGACTTATTCGATAAAGAGTTCAATACCGGAAAAGAAGAGAAAGAGATCATCAATCAATACTTCAGGAATAACAGCACGCAGCTGAATGCCTGGCTACAACCAGATGCTTACATCAGCGAGTATCCGGAGATCATGACATTGATCAGATGGAAGCAACGACAGATGAAACCATTGCTGACACTTATCTGGAAACATACGACATCATCCAATAAGCCACAGCTGATCAGCAGTTTGATACACATGCATTTCAACCGCCTGTTCCCTGCAGGACAACGACGTTATGAAATGATCGCTTACAATCTCTTAAGTAAGTATTACAAAAGTCAAATAGCAAGACAGATGTCCTACAAATAATTATGGATGTAAAGCCGGCACTGGGCTCTTAGCAGCCTCTTTGAACTCTGAAGGGCTCTGGTTGGTATATTTCTTGAAAAAGCGGCTAAAGTAATGGGGATCATCAAATCCCAGTTTATAGGCGATTTCTTTAGCGGAGAGATCTGTATTATACAAGTAGCGCTGTGCCTCCAGGATGATCCGGTTACGGATATGTTCGCCGGCAGTGATACCGGATAACTGTTTGCTGATCTCATTAAGCAAGATAGGTTTGATATGCAGTAAGGCCGCATAATCAGACACATTCTTCAAGGAGTGATATTGCTTCTCAATAAGTGCTTTGAATTGCAGGAATAGCGAACTGTTGTGCGTGGCATGCTGTCCGGGTCCTACCTGTACACTGGAGCCCTTGATACGTGCTGCCAATACCAGGAAATAGCGTAACAGTCCATGCAAAGCCGTCTCATATTCATTCTCCTGCATCTCCACCTCTTTCATCATCAGTTTCACAACTGCCTCTAAATCCCGTTCATCATCCTTCTGCAAGGTTATGATGCTACTGAACTGGCTGTTGAAAAACAGCCCGGAATTAATACCTACAGTACTGCTATCCTGATCTTTCAGACACATGAAAGATTCCTGAAAAGCAATCATGTAGCCTTCTACCTTTTCGCTAAAGGTCATTTTATGCACCTGGCCAGGTGCCAACAGGAAAAGAGTATTCTTCTCTACCGGATAAGTAGTGGTGTCGATGGTATGTACCATCTTCCCTTTTTTGATCCAATACACGGTATAGAAATCGTGCCGGTGAGGAGATTCGCTATTGCTAAAAAAATCCTCTCCCAGTTCACATAATCCGGATACAATCACGGATGGCGCTTTTGCCGGCAGATAAGCCGGCAGCGACACTACTTCTATATGTTCTTTTTTTCCTGCCATTACTACTTAAAATTCACCCGCCACATCTTCTTCCCGGTCTTCCGGTTCGATGTAGTCGATAATAAAGTTATTCCGACCTTCTCCGACCATGATCCCCAGGCATTTCTGCTGCACCAGTTCCAACATACTGAGGAATAGGAAGATCGCATGTACCCTGTCTTTACAATGGTCAAATATCTTTTCGAAAGAAAGCGTTTTTTCGTTACCTGCCAGCTCCATCATGTACATTCTGGAGCCTTCCATGGTATAGTCATATTTGTATACAACGTGCTGAGGCTTATTTTCCCGCTCTTTTACACGCTGCATGATCTTTTCAAAAGTCTTGGTCAGTTTGAACAATGTCAGCGTCTGTACTTCCGTACCTTCACTGGTTGCTTCTCCGATCATAGCTAATTCCTTGGCAATATTACCCCGCTTGATCTGCAACATGCGGTCCGCTTCCTTTTCTGCTAACTCAGCGGCCGCCTGCTTGTACCGTTTGTATTCCAATATCTTATCGATCAGCTCCTGGCGGGGATCTATCTCGTTACCCTGCTCATCTATTTCTTTCCTGGGTAGCAACATTTTAGCTTTGATCCGCATCAATGTGGATACAAATAAGATGAATTCGCTCGCCAGTTCAATGTTAAGCGATTCCAGCTCATGTATATAGACCAGGAAATCCTGTGTGATCTTTGTAATAGGGATATTGTAAATATCCAGCTCATCACGCTCTATGAAAAATAGCAGCAGATCAAAAGGTCCCTCGAACTGAGGCAGTTTTATCTTATATGTTACTTGTTCACTCATATGTGGGTATCTGGCCGCATTCCATTTCGGTCAGAAATAGTACGGCGGTATTCAAAAATACTAAAAATCCGCCAGAGACCTATGTCCCGCCGGGTATCATATCTTAAGCGAAAACCCGACCCCTATGACCTGTTTGAGTTGTAACCGTGGCCCCAATACACCCGTCTTGCTATTTGCAAATACCCTTACATCGTCGTCATAGATCATATCTACTGATACGTTGGCAGAAATATACTTGTTCACCTTCATTACCAGCATATTCGTCCAGAACACATCAATATTCTGCGGGTTGTGTTTGTAATCAGAGAACAGATCCAGCCGGGTTTTATAAGATATATTTTTCAATATCTCTTTCCCGAAGTTAACACTCATATAAGCACCTATCTCTGTTTTCACGTGTCTGCCGGTGTCTACGCCATAAGCGCCTTTCGCGGCCAGTGTATTATCCATTACCACTACAAAACGGCTTGTGATCGGAGAGAGAAATACAGACAAGGCTGTATTGGGTTTGTAATCAAAACCCGGTGATACCAAAATATAAGCAGGAGCAAAGAATCGCGATACCCGATCGGGTACAGTATCCGCCGGGTAAAGGTAACCATCAGAGAACTGGGTACGAATATTCACTAACCCGCTTACATACCAGTTACGGCCTATATCATATCCATATTTGGTAGTCACATCAATCCTGTCATCGCTTTTACGTCCTCCCAGACTGGTGGTGTTTACATAACCGTAAGCTAGGTCCAGTACGTTATCCCAGGAATGACGCCCTTTTTTGTAAAAAGCAAAACCGTTAAAAGTAGACGCTATAGAGAAAGAGAACTTGTCACCGCCGGCAGCCCAGTTCGTAAGAGATCCCTGGTTGATATTTACGTTAAATAAAGCTCCTTTTTTCCAGACAGCCGGTACCGTGTCCTTATCATCTTTTTTGATCTTTTTACTCACCTCTTCCCTAGATGTTTTCATCCAGTCCGTCTGTGCCTGTGCGGTGAAAAATAACAGTAGGCTGCCTACCAGGGAGAATAGAAACTTTTTCATTAGTCGTTTTGTTTGGACGATTAACTGTTTTAATATGTTGATGAAAGGGTATTGCTATTAATAATAGAAACCGGCAGCAGGGCATAGATCGTATGAATATACCATACGCTCAGTGCGCCAGCTGCCGGGGATAAGTTTAAGAGCGAGTGGAAAATTACCTGGACTTCAGGGCATCACGGATCTCCATCAGTAGTTTTTCCTGGGTGCTAGGCTCTGCAGGTGCTGCGGGTGACTCTTCTTTCTTACGGCTCAGACGATTCATAAATTTCACCAGCAGAAATATACAGAATGCAATAATAATAAAATCAAGGATACTCTGAATAAAAGCACCGTAAGCAAATGCCGGGGCACCAGCCGCCTTCGCTTCTGCTAAAGATTTAAAACCAGTTCCCTTGCTGTCATTCAGCAATACAAAACTATCAGTGAAATTGGCGCCTCCTGTAAATACACCAATAACAGGCATCAGGATATTATCTACCAGCGATGTAACGATCTTGCCGAAAGCACCGCCTATGATCACACCCACTGCCAGGTCCATTACGTTGCCTTTCACGGCAAACTCTTTGAATTCTTTGAAGAATGACATAATGAAAGGTTTATTGGTTAATACTATATGCGCAAAATTAACTCTTTGATTCAGAACGTTCTCATTCTGAACCGATTATTTAACATCCAACTTAGGATATTTCATCTTTAACCCCCTCAATGTATCCCGCAGTATCCGCGCCACCAGGTATTCTTTATACCAGTTATGATCAGCAGGAACGATCGTCCAGGGGATATCACTACAATGTTTGAAAACATCGTCATAGGCCTCCATATATTTTTTCCAGAATTTAGCCTCTACTTCGTCATTTTTATTATACTTCCACATCTTCCGCGGGTTGGTTGTACGCTCCTTTAACCGCTGCTGCTGCTCCTCCGGAGAGATATGCAGATAAAATTTCAATATTTGCGTGTTATTATGTTCCGCCAGTAAGTGCTCAAAAGCATTGATCGCCTCCATACGTTTGTAAATCGTCTTTTCATCTACCCACTTATGTACCCGCTGTACCAGTACGTCCTCATAGTGAGAGCGGTTAAATACCTGGATATAGCCCTTTGGGGGGGCATGCTGGTGTACCCGCCAAAGGAAATCATGCCCCAGCTCTTGTGCCGTCGGCGCCTTAAACGACTGAACATCCACCCCCTGAGGATTAAGATGACTCATCACATTTCGGATCAGGCCATCTTTCCCGCTGGCATCCATCCCCTGCAACACAATCAGCACACTGTGTTGCTGCTGTGCATATAACAGGTTTTGTAATTCATCCAATTCCTGCAGGATCATGCTGGTCTCCTCTTTGATATGTTCTTTGTCCAGCTTTTTAGGTGGTAAAGTGCTTATTTCTGACAGTTTGATCTTTGCCATCGTGTATACATGCTATTTATGATTCATTTAATGTAACAAAATAATCGGAGAAGGGTTCTAAAATGCCCAACATTGCAAATACCATTCCTCACTGTCGATATGGTTTGCTTCATTCTTTTTCTCAACTTTGCTGTGCAAAACCGCCTAAATTGAACCATCGCTTATCTCATTGGGGAATATTTCTCCTCCTATCGCTCACCTGGGGTAGTTCCTTCATATTGATGAAACTGGGCATGGAAGCCCTCTCACCCTATCAAGTAGCCAGCCTTCGACTTGTCACTGCCGGCTTAGCCCTGTCACCCTTCTTTTTTAAATTCATCCGCCAGACACCCGCCTCCAAGATCCCGACCATTATTCTTTCGGGGATATTAGGCAACGGGCTCCCCGCCTTCCTGTTTTGCTGGGCCGAAACCCGCATAGATAGCTCGCTGGCCGGGATACTTAATGCACTCGCCCCCCTCATGGCCCTCCTGGCGGGACTACTGTTTTTCAAAGCACCCATCAAAAGACAACAGCTGCTGGGTGTTACGATAGGGCTGATCGGTGTAGTAGGGCTTTTCGCCGCAAAAGGACTGGATGCCGGCTACTGGGAATATGGCCTGCTGGTCGTACTGGCCACCGTCTGCTATGGAGTCAATATCAGCCTGGTACACCATCACCTGGTAGGATATGGCTCCTTACAGCTGGGCTCCATTGCCCTCGCATTCTGTGCACTCTGTGGCCTTCCCATATTGATATTCACCGGTTTCTTCCAGTTGCTGAGCGGACCAGACATTCCCTGGAAGTCCATTGCCGCCTCCAGTACGCTGGGCATCGTCGGTAGCGGCATCGCCTCCGTACTCTTTTATGTGCTGATCCGCAAGGCAGGAGGCATGTTTGCCTCTATGGTTACCTATGCATTGCCCGTAGTGGCAATCGGATGGGGACTGGTCGCCGGAGAATCTATCTCTTGGCTGCAGGTAGTCTGCCTGGGTATCATCCTGATCGGCGTCTACCTGGTCAACAAATTCAAATAATAGGTACATAAATAAAAAAGCGGCCCTTAAAAGCCGCTTTTTTATTTATGTACCTGGTTGTCAGACTATACAACCATGATCTCTTTCTCTTTAGCAACACAGTGCTTGTCAACCAATGCAATATGTTTGTCGGTCAACACCTGTACATCCGCCTCTGCATCCTTCGCCACATCTTCACTCAGGCCATCTTTCTGTAACTTTTTAATCCCCTCTATCGCATCACGACGGATATTACGAACTGATACCTTGGCTTGCTCTCCCTCTCCATTTACACGTTTTACTAGCTCACGTCTCCTTTCTTCTGTCAGCGGCGGCAGGAACAAACGAATGATGATACCATCATTCTGCGGATTGATCCCGATATTAGAAGCAATAATAGCCCGCTCTATCGGCTGCAGCATATTTTTCTCCCAGGGTTGAATTGATAAGGTACGCGCATCTACCACACTTACGTTGGCAACCTGGTTAAGCGGTGTATGCGCTCCGTAATAATCCACAGTGATACCATCCAATATCTGCGGATTGGCTTTCCCGGCGCGGATTTTGGTCAATTCCACCTCCAGGTGTTTGATAGCCTTCTCCATAGATTCGGTGGCATCATCCATTATTAGTGTAAGATCATCTTGCATAACATATAATAGTTAAGTGCCTGCAAACCTACAGGATTTCTTTTAATCATCAAAGGAGGGAAGTGGGAGAATATAAGGGAATCGATACCCCAGCCTTGCCAACCAGGGTAAACTAATTGATGTACACTATATTAGGAAATATAACTATTACTTGTCCTGTAATACTCCATCTGTATTGACGAGCAATACTTTGGCCTTAGGCAACTGAGCATCCTGGTACTGTTCCGTAGTAGATAATACCGATACTGGAGCAGGAGACGGCACCGGCGCCAATTTCGCCTCCGTTGCACGCTTCTTCAACATGTACAGGAGACCCGTGAACAAGCTGGCAGACCCTACCACTAGCAACATTAACCAGGTCGTACCAATAGATTGCAACGCAAATGCAGCTGCAATATATAGTGCATTTATAGTTACTGTCATTAACGTCGTCTGTCTGTGATTCAGTTTCAACTCCAATAGATAGTGATGTACGTGATTCCGGTCAGCAGAAAAAGGAGATCTGCCGTGCATCATACGGATAGCGAATACACGCAAAGTATCGAACAAAGGCACTACCAGGATAGCAAACGCCACCGCAGGTACAGCAGATACCGGCATCTTAGCCGCCGGACTGCCCGCCACATTAATAAATTTAATAATCAAAATCGCATTGATAATACCTATCAGCAATGACCCGGTATCACCCATAAAAATCCGGGCTGGCGTAATATTGTAAATCAGGAATGCCGCCAATCCTCCTGCCAGCGCAAACCCTATCACTGCATAAATCAACTCTCCCGCCTGCAGGAAATAAGCACCTAATACCGCAGCCACCAGCATACCAATACTGCCGGCCTGACCATCTACCCCGTCTATCAGGTTAAATGCATTGATAATTACTAGGAACGTAAAATACGTGAGTAATAGACTGAAATGAATAGGTAATTCATTGATACCTAAAAATCCATACATGCTATTTATCTGGATGTTACCCAAGTAAATAACAGCAAAAGAGGCCATCAGCTGACCGATCAGTTTCTTCAACGGAGACAATCCAACAAGATCATCTTTCAATCCCACCACGAACATGATGAAAAAAGCCGCTACCATATATTGAAAAGGAGAGTCCGCAGAAGCGGGCACACAAATAGAAGACGCCAGCAGGAATCCAAAGAAGAATCCCAATCCACCAAGCGTAGGTATCCTTGATTTATGTGCTTTGCGCTCATCTGGTTCGTCGTACAAGTGCTTCAGTTCCGCTACCCTGATCAGGATCGGAATAGCAAAATAGGTTACAACAAAACTTAGCGCTGTTGCAATTAATACATTCTCCATCAGTGGGGGTTGTGAGTGCAAAGATATTAATTTCAGTTAAATGTGTATCGTTGAAATACAAAAACTGTTAACTTTTCGATCTCAAAGCAGCAAAAAAAGAGAAATACTCCGTATTCTTAGTAAATTCTATTAGTTTTGCGACTATACAAAATAACAACTATCATGCCACAGCTGAACGAGATAGCAACACAAATCAGGAGAGACATAGTACGCATGGTACATGGCGTGCAAAGCGGCCACCCTGGAGGTTCTCTGGGATGTACAGATTTCTTCACCGCCTTATACTTTAAGGTGATGCAGCACAATCCCCAGCCGTTTGATATGGACGCAAAGAATGAAGACGTCTTCTTTCTTTCCAATGGTCACATTTCACCCGTTTTCTACAGCGCGTTGGCAAGATCAGGATACTTCCCAGTATCAGAACTCAGCACCTTCCGCAAACTGAACTCCAGACTGCAAGGGCACCCTACCACACATGAACACCTCCCCGGCATACGCGTCGCCTCCGGCTCCCTCGGCCAGGGCCTCAGCGTAGCTATCGGCGCAGCGCTCACCAAAAAACTCAACGGCGACAAACATATCGTATACTCCCTCCATGGCGATGGCGAATTACAAGAAGGCCAGATATGGGAGGCAGCCATGTTCGCACCTCACCATAAAGTAGATAATCTCATCTCTACCGTAGACTGGAACGGCCAGCAAATCGATGGCCCTACAGAAGAAGTAGGCGGCCTCGGCGACCTGGACGCTAAATTCACCGCCTTCGGCTGGCACGTACTCCACATGAACGGTAACGATATGGACGAAGTAGTAGCCACCCTCGAAAAAGCAAAAAGCCTCACCGGACAAGGCAAACCTATCATGATCCTCATGAAAACAATCATGGGTAAAGGAGTTGACTTCATGGAAGGCCACCACGAATGGCATGGCATCGCTCCCAACGACGAACAACTGGCTAAAGCCCTCCAGCAACTACCCGAGACTACCCTCGGCGACTATTAATCCACCTCCGCTAAATAAGAAAGTTCCCATTTATATAGCCTCCGCTATGAAAATGGGAACTTTCCTTTTATACTAGCTGGCAGTACCAGTAATACTACGTCGCCTTCAATTCAATCACCTGCCGGGCCGCACGATGCGCAGGATACCACCCCGCCGCTAACCCAATCACCACAATCGTCATACTCACCAACACAAAATCCCCCCAATACATACTCACCGGGTAAGCATCCACCAGGAAAGAAGCCCCTTCCAGCTTGATCAGACCAAACTGCTGTTGCACCACACAAACCAATATCCCGATACCAAACCCTAACAACGTCCCCACACCAGCAATGATAAGCCCCTCTGCCAGGAATATCCGACGTATCAACCGCTGCCGGGCTCCCATCGCTTTCAGAATGGTAATGTCCTTCCGCTTCTCAATCACTAACATCGATAAAGATCCGACCATATTAAAGGCCGCGATCACCAATATAAAACTGAAGATCACATATACCGCCCATTTCTCTGTCTGCATGATCGCATACAAAGCCTGGTTCTGTTCATAACGGGTTTGCACCTTATAACGCCCACCCAGCAAACGCTCCAGCTGTACCTTCAACTGCCGGTCGTCCGCACCCGGGCGGATACGTATCTCCAATGCCGACAACTCATCCGGCCCCAGCTCCAGCAACTTGCGCATGAAATCAATATGCGTGATAACATATTTACTGTTGAATTCCTGCTGTATCGCAAAAGTACCGGCAGGGTAGAGGATGCCATTATTCAATGCCTCCTCCGGCAACACAAAAGAAGTCGTGTTCCGCCGGGGCACATATACCGTCAATGGCACCATACTATGCGCTACATCTACCCCCAACGCCCCCTCCAGGTCCAAACCAAGCACCGCACGATAAGCCAGATCGTCGCCAATGTCAAACCGGCCACGCACAATCTTGTCCTGCACCGTCGTCACCCGCGTATAACCACTATCTACACCCTTCAGGATAGCAATCGTAGGCTCCTGCCCCGACCGCAATACCGCCTTCTCCTCTATAATACGCGCATAATTAGCAACACCTGCTACCTGACCGACCTGCTGTAATTGCGCCGGCGTCAGCAACATCGTCTTACCCGCCGCAGGCACGACCTTCACATCAGGATAAAAAGAGGAATATAAAGACTTTACCAGGCCCTCAAAACCATTGAAAACACTGAGTATGATCACCAGCGCACCAGCACCTACCGCAATAGCTGCCACACTCACCCAGGCGATGATGTTAATCGCATTGGTGGATTTTTTTGCCAGAAAATATCGGGATGCAAACTGCCAGATCATGTGGGAAATATAACTACCTGTCCCGGTATATGAAACTATTGATTTTCCTTGCCGGAATCTTCGTCCTTGATCTTCTTAAACAATTCCTCCATACGGAAGATATAATCCAGCGTATCGTCCTGGAAAAAAGACAACTCCGGCATACGACGCAGTTGCTTGCCTACCCGTTGCCCCAATTCCTTCTTGATCTCCCCCGTACGCTCCTTGATACGCCCTATCATCTCAGCAGGCTGGCTGATCTGGAACAGACTCAGATATACCCTCGCCTCCAACAAATCCGGCGTCATCTTTACAGAGGATATAGAAATCATCCCCCCCTCTATCACATTGAAACCCATCCGCTGGAATATGTCGCTCAGCTCCTGCTGCAGCATCTGTCCTATTTGCTTTTGCCTTTTACTTTCCTGCATAATCTATCAACTATTAACTATTTAATAAATACGAACGACTCACTACCTACCCTCACATCAGCAATATAACCAATACAAGGCTATTTATTAGTAACTTGCGCTCTTATTTGAACACGTATATTCAGCAAAGATACATGAAACCGGATTGAGCAGCTAGTCATACGCAAGAATAGCCCTCCGGCGTTAAGCTGGCATATTAAAGACAAATCTTAAAAAATGAAAACGTTCTTTCGGCTGCTGGGTTTATCAAAGCCTTATCACCACTACGTTCCAGAGTACATCATCTATATTTTCCTGTACACCGTCCTCGGCATCGCCAACTTCGCATTGCTGATGCCTCTCATGGACGTACTCTTCGATACCGGCAAACAACAAGTTGTCACCACACTACCCGACTTTAACCTGAGCGCAGAATACCTCAAACAGGTATTCTACTTCTACATGAAACCCTATCTCGACAATGGCAACCAGTTCGGCGTACTCCTGTATGTCTGCGCTATCATATTCATTTCTATCCTCCTCAAAAACATATTCGGATTCCTCGCCCAGAAAGTACTCACCCGCATGCGCGTCAACCTCGTTCGCAAACTGCGGGAAAGACTGTTCATACAATATAGCACACAGTCACTCCGCTTCTTCCATAACGAACGCAAAGGTGACCTCCTGTCCACCATCAGCGGCGATGTCGGCGAAGTAGAAAACTCAGTAGTCACCTCGATACAAACCATCTTCCGCGACCCACTGGTCATTATATCCACCTTCATCACCCTATTCATCATCTCTAAAGAGCTCACCCTCTTTACCCTGGTGTTCTTCCCGGTGTCAGGATTTCTGATATCCAACCTCTCCCGCAAACTGAAGAAAAAAGCCAGCATGAGCCAAAACCTGCTGGGCAATATCCTCAACGTCGCTGAAGAAAGCCTCTCCGGTATCCGTATCATCAAAGCTTTCAACGCCGAAAATTTCATGCGTAAAAAGTTCGATAAAGAGAACAACGAATTCAGCTACACCGTTAAATCCATCCAAAACCAACGCGAGCTGGCCTCCCCCATCTCCGAAGTACTGGGTGTACTCGTCATAGTAGTGATCATCGTATATGGCGGCCGCCTCATCCTCAACGGACAAAGCACCCTCTCCGCCTCCGCCTTTATCGCCTATATCGCACTTTACTTCCAGATCATCACCCCCGCTAAAAATATCGCAGGCGCCTTCACCGTCATGCAACGCGGCCTCGCCGCCGGCGAAAGAGTACTGCGCATCATCGATATCGACAATCCAATCAAAGACAAACCCGACGCCAAAAGCATCCAGGGCTTTGAAAGAGAGATCAAATACAACAACGTTACCTTCGGATACGAACAAACAAACGTACTCAAAGATGTCAACCTCACCATCCACAAAGGCCGCATGATCGCACTCGTCGGCAAAAGCGGTGCAGGTAAATCCACTATGGTCGACCTCCTCCCCCGTTTCTACGACGTAACCGCCGGCGCTATCACCATCGACGGGCACGATATCAGAGACCTCAAAACCCATGACCTCCGCCAGCAAATGGGTATGGTATCACAGGAAGCCATCCTTTTCAACGACTCCGTATTAAACAACATCGCCTTCGGCCAACCCAACCCCGACCCCGAAGCCGTCATACGGGCCGCCAAGATCGCCAACGCCCACGAATTCATCGCGCAACTGGAAAACGGATACGATACCGTCATAGGTGAAAGAGGCTCCAAACTAAGCGGTGGCCAACGCCAACGCCTGACCATCGCTCGCGCCATCTTCAAAAATCCCCCCATCCTCATCCTCGACGAAGCCACCTCCGCACTGGATACCGAGTCAGAAAAACTCGTACAGGAAGCCCTCGATAAACTGATGGAAAATAGAACCACCATCGTAATCGCTCACCGACTCTCCACCATCCAGCACGCACACGAGATCATCGTACTCGACAAAGGAGAAATCAAAGAAAGAGGTAACCACGAAGCACTCATCGCACAAAATGGTATCTACAAAAGATTGGTGGAAATGCAGGAATTCAAATAATCACACGGCCTATAAAAAAGAAAAACGACTACCCTCCAAAACAAGGTAGTCGCTTTTCTTTTTTGCACAATCACACCCAAGAGAGCGCATTTATGACACACTTAAATATGCGGAAAATGCTTTGTAATCAACTGATTATTAAATAGATACACCCTCACGTCCACCTCTCCCATAATTAACCTATAGTTATCCTATATCATTCCTATACCCAAACGTATATCCGGCCCCTACTGATGCAACACCCCAACGCCATCTCGCTTCTTCCAGATAAAACCATCCAGGATATAATGCGTCAACTGAGGCAGGGCTAATAATGGCACCACCACCGCCAGCCAGGCTTCCCCGGCAACTGGCTCGCCCAACTGAAAATACCGGCATGTTCCCGCCATACCAGCCCATCCCACAACCCTTCCTCTACATAAGCCAGGAAAACCACAATACCCAGGAACAACACAACACCGTATTGGCGCTATCCAGCCAGCGGCTATAGCCGGACTGCCCCTCCCTACGACTGTAGATACGCAGAAATCCATATTGCTGCCGCACAAAGTGAAGGTGGCAATAATATAAACCAGCCATCCAGCCAACGGGCATAGATCCAGGGTTGCTCACAACACGGGCCCTTAGAGAGAACGGATAACTGCTCTCGCAGCATTGTTGCCATGATAAAATGCTTCTTCAAATATGGAGATCCCACTCAGATCAGAATGGGCAAAAAAATACGGTCCCCCTTGCTCTGCTGCGCCTCCATACGTGCTGCCCAGCTGATAAAGCCAGGTATCGACCGTATCATCCCATGCCCCCAGATCCAGATATTGATCTCCTGTATAACCTGATGAATACCAGGATGCACCTTTTCCAGCTCATCAGTGATCAATTGCACCCAATGCGTAGGTGCCAGTTGTAAGGCGTGTTTCCGGCAAGCAACAGGGTCCAGCTGATCCAGCGGCAGGTAATAGGTCACCACTGCCGGCTCCGGCGGCTGCTGCGTCAGCAACTGATGCTGTGCACAAACATATCCTAGAGAAGGATGCTGATAAAATACATTATCCCAGCTGATAGCCTGACCAGTAGATTCCGGTATATGCGATAGCGTGATATTGTCCACCGTCCAGGGAGAATAGGTAAATGCGGGTGCAGGTACCGCTCCCAGTAAACACTGGGTTATAAATTGAAGAGTAGCCATCATACACCGGTCGGCAATCATGCGTTTAGTCGTATAGGTGCGTACATCGTAATAATCCACCCATACCGTTCCTTCCTGTAGCTGTACCTGGTAAGCCAACGCCCCTGTCAATGTCTCCTGTTGACTATAAGGTTGCAATAACTTGACCAGCCGGCCATTACCTTCCGGCCAGGTAAGCTGTGTATGCGACTCCGCATTGGCAGCACGCTCCTTCCTGCCGGCAAAATAATGGATGCCTGCCCAGGCCGACACCTGCTCAATACCCGCCCCATAGCCATCCCGGCAGTAATAGTCGATATACCAGCGTAATCCTTCAGCAGTAAATCCCTCCCGCCGCATTAAGTCTGGGAAAGACCCGTATCCCATCACACTCTGCTCGCCATAAGCAGCATTGCCACCGGTATGTCCCTCCAACTCCAGCAGCCGGAAGTCCTGTATGTAGTGTATTATTGACACACCAAAAAGATCGCGGCGCCACATAAGGAGAGGTCGACTGTATCACCACAATACTCTCTTCGTGTAATACACTCCGTAATTGTTTGTAAAATGTAGTCGTATATAACTTACCCACCGCATAATTGGAAGGAGCAGGAAAGTCCACGATCACAACATCGTAGGGCGTATGCTGCTGCTTTAACCATTGAAAAGCATCTGCATTTACAACCCTCACCTTCGGCGACAACAACGCACTCTTGTTCAACTGCAACAACATGCTGTTCTGTTTGAACAACAACGTCACCTCTTTGTCCAGGTCTACCAGCCTCCCGGCTTCCATTCCTCCGTCGTCTTACAATGGCAGATACGCCTGCCACCCCAGACGCCATATCCATATAGCAGTAGTAATACACCCGCTATGATCAGGAATAACCGATCTTTCCTTCGCCGCTGTAACATATCAATTGTCATATTCATAAGGTGAATAATCGCTGTGGTACCAGCGGTTCTTTTCAGATGACTGCTCCCTCCGATATAGCAGATTTCCATAATTGCTCCCAGGGAGCGTATGAGGAAAGCAGTGAAATTTCATCGGTATAGATAGTTGCCAGAGATAGTAGCCTGCAAATGTCTGCCAGGAGTATAGGTCATGCCACAATGTTAATGAGTGGAGCAGATTCTGTGAAAGCAATAATATCCTAAATACAATACTTCTCCAAATGAGAGGATATTAATATTTCATGATATCCGCTTCCAGCCTTTATTATATCGCCTTCTTTGGTATCATTTTTGGGCGTTATTGCTCTCACAAGCTATTGCAGTTCTTTTTTATATACTATTATTTAACCATATAAATGATCGCAACCGCTATGATCTCTATCATTATTCCTGTTCTCAACGAAGGAGCAACTATACGCCAGGTTATTAAGACGATAAAGAAAACATCCCGTAAGGCAGAGATCATTGTTGTAGATGATAATTCCAGCGATAATACCGTAGAAGAAGCACTGAAAGAAAGTGTAAGGGTCATCACCAGCAGCCAGCGGGGCAAAGGCATCTCCATGAGAGAAGGCCTGATGGCTGCCAAACACGATGTGGTAATGTATGTAGATGGAGATATCCTCACCTACCCGGAAGATATCGTAGAACGACTCACCAATCCCATTGTAACAGACGAAGCCGATTTTGTCAAATCATATTTCGAAAGACAGGCAGGACGCGTTACCCAATTGGTAGCCAAACCCCTGTTGAGTATTTTATTCCCCGATCTGGCCCATTTTCAACAACCCCTCAGCGGTATGATCGCAGGACGAAAGTCCTTCCTCTCCAAAGTGCAGTTCGAAAATGACTACGGCGTAGACATAGGCCTGCTCATCGACATGCACATGCTGGGCGCCCGCATCAAAGAAGCCAATATAGGCCGCGTGGAAAATGCCATGCAGACCTGGGAACAACTGAGCAAAATGTCCCGGGAAGTCTCCCGCACCATCCTCAGTAAAGCAGAAAACATCCCGATGGAGAACCTGGAAACATTAGGTAATATCAACCTGATCCGCGAACAGATGGAATATTCCATCCTGGAATCCATCGACAAACTACAGAAGATGGTCATCTTTAACCTGGACACTGCCATCTTCACCGAAAGTTATATGGACCTGGCCGCAGCCGCCTTCGATCGGGAAGAATCCCTGCGCCAGATCAGAGAACACTACGCCGACCCGGTTACCATCCTCGAACGCACCGCCGCACTCTTCCGCGATCGTAATCTCGCCGAACTGCTCGAAGTGGCAGATGCCATCCCCGTTACCCCGGATATCAAATCCGTGATCCGGGAACTGAAGAAAAGAGGATATGCCTGCGGTATCGTAACCGAAGGTTTCGAATGCGTAGCCCGCCATATTAAGAACAAACTGGGTATGGACTTCGCATTCGCCAACCGCCTCCACCTGTTCGACAGCGTGGCCACCGGCGAAGTCACCATCCCCGAATACTTCCTGGCCGATGCCGAACACACAGATGCACCGCCAGCCTACGACCGATACCATATATTACAATACATCGCATCCAAATACCATGTGCCCGCTCAGAATATTATCTATGTAGGCAGCGGCTATCCGGACCTTAAATTGTTGCAGTCCGCTGGTATCGGTGTCGCCTACGGACACGCTAATTTCGTCGTGCAAAAAGTGGCAGACAAACTGATCCCTGGCCCTTGGATGGCACCACTGCTGGATATCGCACAAGCCAGCCCCGCCCGCTTCAAATTGCGTATGCCCGCCATCAGTAAAAAACAGGCCCGCCGCATAGGAATGGGCAGCCTGGTAGGGCTCGCCTCCGCCGGACTGGTATACCTGGCCGTCAGACAGATCAAAAAGTCGATGAACGCCAAAACCGAAATGGCCTAACGGCCTGATCCCCCGATAAGTCCTTTAATGTATATTTCAAAAGCTGGCCTGTTTATGCAGGCTGGCTTTTTTTTGCGGGTTGGCCACGGTAGGCTGGCTTAGGATAGGGGGCTTAGAATAGGCTTAGAGTAGACTACCAGAGTAGGCTGGCTTAGAGCAGGCTGCCAGGGTAGGCCGGACTTTTGCAGCCTGTCCTTTTTGCGAGGTCGATAACAGACAGGCAAAAAAAGCCCGGTACTGTCGTACCGGGCCTGCAATATGATAAGAAACAATTATGCTTATTTGCTCTTCGCCAGTTTAGCTTCGATGCTCAACGTAGCGTGAGGTACTGCTCTCAGGCGAGCCTTGTCGATCAGTTTACCCGTTACACGGCAGATACCATAAGTTTTGTTCTCAATACGCACCATGGCTTTCTCCAGGTGGTCAATGAACTGGATCTGACGGCTGGCCATCTGGTTAAGTTGCTCTCTTTCCTGAGAACCACTACCATCTTCCATGCTCATGTATTTATTTTCAGTATCATCTGTACCTGCTTCATCTTTACGGGTGATCAGGCCCTGCAGATATACCAATTCTTTCTTCGCAGCTTCCAGCTTTTTCTGTATCAGCTCCCGGAATTCCTGTAATTCCACATCGCTATAACGATAAATAGGGCCAGTCGGCTGGTCCGGTTGATCCAATACAGATTTAGTAAACTCAGGCTGATAAGAAACCACCGCAGTGGACTTAGCACCCTTCTTTTCGGCCCTCTCGGCTTTCTCAGCCTTCACAGCTTTCTCAACTTTTTCGGTTTTTTCTGCTGTTACTTTTTTGCCGGCCTCTTTGGCTACTGCTTTTTCCTTTTCGGCTTTATTCTTTACTGGCATTGTTTTTACTTCTTTTTCTTCTGTCTTGGGAAATGGTTTTTCTCTTTCAGCCGGTATAGCCCTCGTTGCTGCTTTCTCTTTTACTATCGGACTCTTCTTCTCAATCGTCTTTACAGATGCAACGGGTTTTACCGCCTTCTTCATCACCTGTGGCGCTGGTACTTGCTTGGCGCCAGGTCGCTGTGCACTAGTACCCGCCTTCGCTACAGGAGCTTTGGCGCTTGTCACAGCAGCTTTACCCACGGCCTTCTTTGCTACCGGCACCTGCTTAGTGACCGGTTTAGCAGCTGCTTTGGGAACAGCTTTTTTGGCAGTCACCTTTTTAGGAGCAACTACTTCCTTCTTGGCAACCGGTTTGGCGTTGATTTTTGCTGCAGTTGGTTTCTGCGCCGCAGTTTTCTTTTCCGGTACTGCCTTCTGGGCCTTCTTACTAGCAACTTTCTTTTTTGTTGCCATGGGGATTAGCTTTTTTTGTTAACTAATACATTAAATTTGAGATCGTTGACCTCGATTTCTATACCATCCTGTAATTGCGGCACTAACTGCAAACTTTCTGCCAAAATTTCCGTGCAAATATAATCATTATAGTTAATAATTGCCGATTTCAGCGCCGCCACCTCAGCTACCGTAACCCTTATCCTGTCAGTCAATTCAAATCCACTATCCTTTCTGATTTTTTGTATCCGGTTCACCAGTTCGCGGGCATTACCTTCTTCCTGCAACTCCTGTGAAATAGTAATATCCAGGGCCACCGTAAGGGCGCCCTTATTCGCAACTGTCCATCCCGGAATATCTTCTGAAATAATATCTACATCGGAGAGCTGTATTGCCAGTTTTTCATCATCCACTACAACATCCACACTGCCGTGGCGCTCGATTGCTGCTATCTCTGCTTCGGTAAATGCACCTATCGCAGCCGCTACCGCTTTCATCTTCGCACCCATCTTGCTACCCAGCGATTTATAATTTGGTTTGATCTTTTTCTTAATGAAACCTTCCGTTTCGGTAAGATACTCAATACCTTTGACATTTACCTCACTTTTTATCAAATGCTCCACTTTTTGTATCTGCGTCTGCATGTGAGGATCTAACACCGGAATTAATACCTTCTGTAACGGTTGTCTCACCTTAATGTTCACTTTTTTCCTCAAAGACAATACTAAAGATGAAATATCCTGCGCCAACTGCATCCGCTCCTCCAGCTCGCTATCCATTGCCGCCATATCCGCCACCGGGAAATCCGTATGATGCACCGACCCTACCTGCAAACGGCCACTCACCTTGTTCAGGTTGCCAAACAGCCAATCCGTAAAGAAAGGAGATACCGGCGCCATCAATCTGGCCAACGTCTCCAAACACTCATACAAAGTCTGATAAGCTGAAATTTTGTCCTGCTCATAATCCCCTTTCCAGAAACGACGACGACATAAACGTACATACCAGTTACTCAGGTGCTCATCCACAAACTCTTGTACCGCACGACCTGCCTGCGTAGGCTCATAATCATCCATATAAGCCGTCACATCCTTCACTAGCGTATTCAGCAGGGAAATGATCCATCGATCGATCTCCGGACGCTCCGCTAACGGAATATAAGCCTCCTTGAACGTGAAATTGTCCAGGTTGGCATACATCGCGAAGAAGTTATAAGTATTATACAGGGTAGAGAACAACTTACGCTGCGCCTCCTTAATACCCTCCATATCAAATTTCAAACTATCCCAGGGAGACGCATTAGTGATCAGGTACCAACGCGTAGCATCAGCCCCGAACTGATCGATCGTCTGGAACGGATCCACAATATTCCCCAATCGCTTACTCATCTTCACACCGTTCTTATCCAACACCAGGCCATTGGACACCACTGTCTTGTACGCTACCTTGTCGAATAACATGGCGCCCAGTACATGCAGCGTGTAAAACCAACCCCTCGTCTGGTCAACACCCTCCGCAATAAAGTCTGCAGGAAAAGCCTCTCCGCTATCCAACAGCGCTTTGTTCTCAAAAGGATAGTGCAGCTGCGCATATGGCATCGCTCCACTGTCAAACCACACATCTATCAGGTCTGGCTCACGACGCATCGGCTTGCCGCTGTCGCTAACCAGGATAATGTCATCTACATAAGGCTTATGCAGGTCCAGGATACCTTCATGCAGGTAATGTTTATTAACATCCCCACCCAGCACTTCACTGGCCTTCCTGATCTCCGCATTCAACTCGGCAATACTGCCAATACATCTTTCTTCACTGCCATCTTCAGTACGCCAGATAGGCAGCGGAGTACCCCAGAACCGGCTACGGCTCAGATTCCAGTCCACCATATTCTCCAGCCAGTTACCAAAACGACCGGTACCCGTAAAAGCAGGTTTCCAATTGATTGTCTTGTTCAGCTCGATGATACGATCCTTAATAGCCGTAGTACGGATAAACCAGGCATCCAGCGGATAGTACAGCACCGGCTTGTCAGTACGCCAGCAATGCGGATAGCTGTGCTCGTATTTTTCTACCTTGAAAGCACGGTTCTCTTTCTTCAGTTTTACCGCAATATCAACGTCAACGTCTTTATAAGCAGGATCATCTTTATAATTCTTCACATAACGACCGGCAAACTCACCTACACCATCTATAAATTTACCACTACGGTCTACCAGGGTCAGTATCCCTATACCGTATTTTTTACCTACCCGGTTGTCGTCTGCACCAAATGCAGGAGCAGTATGTACGATACCGGTACCGTCTTCCGTGGTCACAAAGTCGCCCAGCAATATGCGGAAAGGGTCTCCCTCTTCCGGCTGTACATAAGGCAGCAATTGCTCATACCGGAGGTTCTCCAGCTGGCTGCCACGGCATACGCCCAGTATCTGCCAGGGGATCAGTTTGTCACCTTCCTGGTAAGCAGCGAAATCGCCGTCTTCCCCTTCCGGTTTGAAGTATTTACCCAATAGGTCTTTGGCTAATACCACAGTAATAGGCAAATGTGTGTATTGGTTGATGGTACGTACCACCGCATATTCGATGTTCGCACCTACCGTCAGCCCCAGGTTGGAAGGAAGGGTCCAGGGAGTCGTGGTCCAGGCCAGGAAGAAGACCTCTTCCGCACCTGCTATTTCAAATAAGAAGGCAGACTGTTCACTGCGGATCGCTTTGAACATAGCTACGATCGTCGTATCCTTTACATCTTTATACGTACCCGGCATGTTCAGCTCGGCAGAACTGAGGCCGGTACCGGCAGCAGGGGAGTAGGGCTGTATGCTGACACTTTTGTACAGGAATCCTTTATTGTACAGCTGCTGCAGGCTCCACCACAGACTCTCGATGTAGCTATTGTCGAAGGTGATATAAGGATGCTCAAGGTCTACCCAATAACCCATCTTACGGGTCAGTTCATCCCATTTGTCTTTATATTTCAATACCTCCCGGCGGCAAGTATCGTTGTATGCAGCGATCGATATCTTTTTGCCAATGTCCTCTTTGGTAATACCCAGACTTTTCTCTACCCCCAGCTCTACCGGAAGCCCGTGCGTATCCCAGCCGCCTTTCCGCTTTACCTGGAATCCACGCATAGTCTTGTACCGGCACACCAGATCCTTCAGGGTACGGGAAATCACGTGGTGAATGCCTGGCATGCCGTTGGCGCTGGGTGGCCCTTCATAAAATACGAATGGCGTAGCTCCTTCACGTACCTCCACACTCTTCTCAAATGCCTGGTGCTCTTCCCATTGCTGTAGTATATCCTTTTCTATTTGCGGTAGATTCAACTGGTGGTATTCCTGATATTTGCTGGACATAAAACAAAACTGCGCCCTTTGGCGTTATTTAGACAATTATTTATTAAAATTGTGCGAAGTTACGAAAATAGGCTGGGACCAGGAAAAGTGAAGTTTAGCCGAAAAAGATGTTTTACTGAAAAAATAAAATAAATTTTAGTACTTTTACAACATCGGGCAAACATTCTGCGTTTTTGGCATTGTTTTGGCTCAGTTACTGGAAGAAAAACCTAATTAAAACTTAACCCAACACAGAAACCATATCGTATATGAAGAAGTTGACGTTATTTTTTTGTGCGGTGTTGTTTACTTCCGGCATAACTTTTGCACAACAGAAAAAATCTTTAAAAAAATCAAAGATCGTTGCAAACAAAACAGCAGCACCCACTGTAGTTAATGATGCATTTAAGCAGAATTTCGAAACTACAGAGGCGAACTGGACAAAAACAAGTGCAGGTCACTGGGTCGCCAAGTTTGTAAAAGACGAAGTGAAAACTTCGGCAGAATACGATAAAGATGGCAGTTGGGTCGCTACCCGTAGTCAATACGAAGCCGACAAATTGCCGGAAACTGTAACTGCTACGATTAAGACGAAGTATCCGGACGCCACTATCAAAGATGGATGGAAGATTGAAAGAGCCGATATAGCAGCTTACTACAAAGTAAATATTCAGGAAAATGGTGCGGAAAAAGCAGTGCTGATCAACGAAACTGGCACGATTACTGAATAACACTTTTCACAAATTAGTATTTCATAGGTATAGGGATAAATAGGACAGACCCTGCTCTTTTGGGCGGGGTTTTTCATTTTTTATACCGCGCCATGTATCAGCATCTACCCACTGCCTTCCCCCTCCCACCACACACATAAAAAAAGCCATCGCCTGAAATCAGGCAACGGCTTATAAAAAAATTAAGGTAGAAAACTTACCGACAATTTTGCACTTTAAGGTCAATGGTGTTTGATAAAAAATGCAGTATAACTTATGGCTTTACTTACTTCTTGCCGGTAAGCTTTCTCCCAATGGTCAAATCTGATAAGGAAGCTTATAAGGTAAGATCAGGATCGATATCCTTGCATCGTGATACAAAGTTGCAGCAATATTTTTCCCTGGGCTTACGAATTTGGGAAAAGAAATGATCAAATGAGGAAAAAGCCCTTACCTTATTTACAAACACCTCATAGCCAATTTATTACACAAAAAAAATGCCCGCATTACTGCAGGCAACTATTATTTATCATTAAACATTTACGACTACTATCTCAGCAGCAGCTCACAAGGCTTAAGCCCTGTATGTTTCTTAAAGGCAGTGGAGAAATGAGAGATACAGGAATACCCCATCAGTATAGCCACCTCAGATACTGACATTCCCTTTTCATAGAGCAGGCTTTTCGCCTTTTCCATACGCTCTTTCTGGAAATAATCATAGATGGTAGTGCCATACATCGCTTTGAAACCCTTCTTAAGGTAACACTCATTCATAGCCACCCGGCGTGCCAGATCACGGATAGTGATAGGTGCATCCAGTTGCTCCAGCAGGATACCACGCGCTTTCTCGATCTTTTCACGGTCTTCCAGCTGTGTCAGGAACCGGCAACCATAACGCTCATCCGGGTCATTCTGGATGAACTGGTCAGAGCTGAACAACAACAACTCCAGCGCCTTGCTCTGCAGGAAGATATTTTTCAGCGCACCTTCGTAATTATGATGCACCATCTGCTCCAGTACTGATTTGGATTTAGTACAGGGCTGAATGGTCTTCATGAACGGCTTGCGGGATTGCAATTCGAAAAGGGGAGCAGAAGTAGAAGTAGCTCCTTTTTGTAAAGATTGGATAAAAGCAGGTTGAAACCTTACAGTGATGATATCTACAGAAGGTATCCGCTCATTACAGTTGCCTTTACCTTCCGAGCAAAGTTGATCTGTGCAGGAAGGATTCTGACAATACTTGCTGCCAGCCACACAATAGCGCAACTCCACAGCGGCCGATTGGCCCCGCTTCGCCGGCTGATACACGACCATCGCAACATCTTCTACCGGCAAAGGCTTTTCATATGTAAAGCGCTGCAGCGTATAATCCAGGCAGTCCGGCACAGCAACCGCATCATGTTCGGCCAGTTGTAACTGGTCGCTCATGGCCGGCTGCGGTATCGCCAGGGTCAATATATCTTGCATATCCTTCAAAGCAACTGTAATTAAAATCCTCACAAAATTAGGGATTCAAAGTTACTTTATAAAGGTTTTGACATTCCATAGACAATAGCGCGCTCATCCTGCCCCTCCACAAATAGTAACATTCCCTGATAACGGCCGCGGACGTATGAAACCGCATATTTACACCATCATTGGTATGAATTTGGCAACAAGCCCATATATGCAATTACTACTATTTATCCGCAAGCACTGGAAAAAACTCCTGTCGATCATCGGAATATTAATATTTCTCCTTATCGGTACCAATTGGTACCTCAACCAGCGATGGAACCGCACCTTGCGTATCCAGCTGAGAGAGTACGTCACCGCCATGTCCGACAGCCTCTATACTCTTAAATACGCCAACCTCCAATTGAATATACTAACCGGTAGCCTCACCCTCGACCAGGTAAGCCTCGTGCCCGACACTACAGTATATGCACGGCTGCAATCCGGCCACCGGGCGCCTTCCCTCGTCTATACGATCAGCATGGACCAACTGCAGCTCCGGCATTTCCGGGTATGGCGATATTTCCTCTTTAAAGAACTCAATGCCGGCTCCCTTTCATTCATCAATCCCAATGTGCTGCTGGAAGAACACCGGGATAATATCGACTCCAGCCAGCATAAATCCGCTTACGAAAACATCTCCGGCAAGATCAGGCAAATAGCAATAGGCGACCTGCAGCTGGACAATACCAATCTGAAATACCTGCTTTACCAAAAGGGAAAACACCAGGTGATCACCCAGTTGCAGGAACTGCGTATACGTATCCGCGACCTGCTGATCGATGCCGCCTCCCTGGAAGACCCTACCCGGTACCTCTATGCCCGCAATTATGAGTTTAACCTGAAACATTATCGCTACCCGTCAGCAGACAGCCTCTACCTGATCGGGGTCCGCGACATCAGTTATAATGCTGCCGATCAGGAACTTACCCTCGGCTCCTGCTATGTAAAGCCCCGCTATGAGCAAGCAGCATTCGACCGGCTCGCAGTGACCCAGCGGGATCGTTTTGACGTCAATCTCCGGCATATCGTGATCCACCAGCTACATCCCAAAAAACTGCTGCAAGACCAGCAAATATGGGCACGTTCTGTCCATATCGGAAACGGTAGCATAGATATATACCGCAACCGGTCGCTGCCAATGCCCCCTGGCAACAAACTAGGGCAATACCCTAACCAGTTGCTGCATAAGCTGGACCTGCCGGTCATGATAGATAGCCTGATCGGCCGGAAAGTGACCGTTCAATACACAGAACTCAGCCCGGTATCACAACAATTAGGTAAACTGGAATTGAACGAGGTAAATGGCACATTTACCAATATCACTAATATTGACTCCATGGTCAGTAAGAATAACCATTGTATTGCCCGATTCGATGCCCTGGCCATGAAAAACGGCAAGCTGCGGGCCACCTTCGACTTCCTCCTGGCAGATAAGAGCGGACGTTTCGCAGTCGATGGCCAGATCAAAAGTATGGACGGCCGTACACTCAACCCCGTGACCAAACCATTGGGTATGGTAGAAGTAAAGTCCTGCAACATACAGGACCTGACCTTTAAGATCCGGGGAGACGAACACCGGGCCAGCGGGGAGGTGAAGCTGATATATGACCACCTGAAGATCGCCATCCTGAAAACGGATGAAAAGACCCATGAATTCAAACGAAAGGGACTATTGAGCCTTTTTGCCAATGCACTTGTCATTGACGACAGCAACCCCTTGCCAGGCCAAGCAGTCCGTGTAACCCACCCTAAGTTTACCCGGGATATCCGGAAGTCGTTTTTCAACCTGGTCTGGAAGACCCTGTTCACTGGCGTAAAAGAGACAGTAGGAGCAGGTAATATATAATAAGGAAGCAATGGACCGATGCAGTCACATGACAGGTTATTGCGCACTGCAGAAATCGCCTTTCCCATCCACCATTAATAAAGGCTTGTTTTTATGGAATTTAGCCCCAATTTTCGTATTTTTGCACGATTCACGACTGTTTTAATCTAACTAGTATTTTACACCCGAATATGAGCGAAGAATTAGCGCAAACTACCACTAACCCGAGCAACGGATATGATGCTGGGAGCATACAGATATTGGAAGGACTCGAAGCTGTGCGTAAGCGTCCTGCGATGTACATCGGTGATATCGGCATTAAAGGTTTACACCACCTGGTATACGAGGTAGTCGACAACTCCATCGATGAAGCGCTAGCTGGTTACTGTAAAAACATTGAAGTTACAATTTGTGAAGATAACTCTATCCGTGTAAGGGACGACGGACGTGGTATCCCAACTGGTATTATACCAAAAGAAAACCGTTCTGCACTGGAGGTAGTAATGACCGTGCTACACGCCGGTGGTAAGTTCGACAAGAATACTTACAAAGTGTCCGGTGGTTTGCACGGGGTGGGTGTAAGTTGTGTGAATGCACTGAGCAGCCAGGTACATGTTACCGTACAAAGAGAAGGAAAAATATTTGAACAAGAATATAGAAGAGGTATCCCTCAGTATCCTGTACGCGAGATCGGAGATTCTGAACTCACGGGTACGACTACGCATTTCCGCCCGGATAATGAAATATTTAAAGAGACTACCTATAACCGGGAAATCCTGGCCAGCCGCCTTCGTGAACTGGCTTACCTGAACCGTCGTATCAACATCACCCTTACGGATGAACGTGAAAAAGATGATAATGGTACCTTCCTGCAGGAAATCTTCTATAGTGAAGGTGGTATCAGGGAGTTCGTGCAGATGCTGGACAAAAACAGCCGTCGTAATCCCTTGCTGCCTCATCCTATCTTCATTGAAGCCCACGACGATGCAGCCAATGTAGAAGTGGAAGTAGCCCTGGTATACAACGACTCCTTCAATGAGAACATATTCTCTTACGTTAATAATATCAATACGATAGAAGGTGGTACGCACGTAGCAGGTTTCCGAAGGGCTATCACCCGTGTATTCAAATCTTATGGCGATAAGAACAAACTGTTTGAGAAATCTAAGATAGAAGTAACGGGAGATGACTTCCGGGAAGGTCTCAGCGCTATCATCAGCGTAAAAGTACCTGAGCCTCAATTTGAAGGACAGACCAAAACCAAACTCGGTAACTCCGATGTAATGGGGGTGGTAGACAGCGCCGTAGCTAACGTATTGGAGTCCTACCTGGAAGAACATCCTAAAGAAGCCAAGACCGTCATCAATAAAGTGGTATTGGCGGCACAAGCCCGTGAGGCAGCCCGTAAAGCCCGTCAGATGGTACAGCGTAAGAGCGTGATGTCCGGTAGCGGCTTACCCGGTAAACTGGCAGACTGCTCCGACAACGACCCTCAAAAATGCGAGTTGTACCTGGTAGAGGGTGATTCGGCAGGTGGTACGGCCAAACAAGGACGTAACCGTAACTTCCAGGCCATCCTCCCGCTGCGTGGTAAGATCCTGAACGTGGAGAAAGCCATGGAACACAAGATCTACGAAAGTGAGGAGATCAAAAATATCTTCACCGCGCTGGGAGTAACTATCGGTACCGAAGAAGATGACAAAGCACTGAACTTAAGCAAGTTAAGATATCACAAGCTGATCATCATGACGGATGCCGACGTGGATGGCAGCCACATCGCCACACTGATCCTGACATTCGTATTCCGTTATATGAAAGCGATGGTAGAACAAGGCTATGTATACATCGCACAGCCTCCTTTATACCTGGTTAAAAAAGGCAAGGAGCAGATATACGCCTGGACAGAAGAACAACGTAAAGCAGCTATCGCCAAGCTGGCAGGCGCCGGTAAAGAAGATAGTGTAAACGTACAGCGTTATAAGGGTCTTGGAGAGATGAATGCAGAGCAACTTTGGGATACTACTATGAACCCTGAGAACCGGACCTTGAAACAGGTAACTATTGAAAGCGCCGCAGAAGCCGATCGCATCTTCAGCATGCTGATGGGTGACGAAGTACCTCCCCGCCGCGAATTCATTGAATCTCATGCTAAATACGCCAAGATTGATGCATAACGCCGCATAATCTTGCTATAACATAAAAGGGAAGGGCAACACATGATGTGTTGCCCTTCCCTTTTATGTTATCCATTGTTGCCTATATTCCACATACTGAGGAAATCCTCCCTGTGACCGCTGGTGTTTCCCCCGCACAAAAACAGGAGCTATTCAAATCTTATAAAGAATTATCATAATTTAACATTTTTTATATATCTTGCATATGTATTTATCCCTATACCTAACTATATCCTATGCCAACAAACTCATCTACCGAAACGGGATTAAACCGTTTCGGTATTTTAAGTCCTGACTATTCACCTATAACTGTTGCGGCCCGTTATTCCTATATATGTTGCAAAAAGGCTTAACCAAACCACTTTACCTATGAAATTAGCGAATCTGACCACTGCACTGGTATTTAGTATGGCAGTCATTTCCTGTAAAAAAGAAGACAAACCAGTGGTACAACAGCCGACCATGTCATTTGCATTAGAAGGCAAGTCGCAGGTGGCTCACCACGTTGAAGCCGTATTTGACACTGCTTCAACCGGACAGATCACTTTACAGGTAGATGGGGTGATGAATAATTTTACGCAGCACATGGGACTCACCCTGACCTTTTCTGACAAAGGGGTACAACCGGGGACCTTTACTACCGCAACCTTTACATTTATGAATACGACGGGACAGGGAGGCTATAGTAGTAAAGCACTCAAAGTGAGTATTACCAACATCAATAATAAATATGCCGAAGGAACATTCTTCGGTATTTTATCAGATGGTGATATTGATAAGCAGTTAACGGACGGGACTTTTAAAGTCAACATTCAGTAAACATCATTGTAAAATCTTTCCAAACAAAGCCCCGCCTGTTGAGGCGGGGCTAATAGTTTTATGATCGACAGTAGTATGCCGTCTTTATTTCACCGGTACTGATTCAGGCCATCTCTGCCCTTTTCGGTTCCAATCTGTTCCCATACCATGGGCATCTCTTTTTCGTTTCTGCATCCATTTCCAACCTATTAAACCGGCGCATACACTAAGTACTACACCTACTGCCGGTAATAATGCAGTCCTTCTGTGATCTTTAGTTAGTGTCAGCATAACCTTACGTTTTTGTTCCATTTATTACTTTAAATGCTGTGCCAAAAAAGCTTAATAAAATGAAAAAATCCCGGAACCTGACGGCCCCGGGACTTCACGTAATGCTATAGCAGAGTGCGTTTATTTAATAAAAAATACCGCTCTTACTTCTGCACGTACCTTAATGGTCTTGAAGTCAATGTTGGATGCTGCAGCAGTATCCATCTCTCTTGATTTAGCAAACATCACATTGGCCATCTCAGGACGAACATCGGTATAGTTGTCTGTATTGATCTCCTGTACTTCGAGTATCCCGGCAATCTTCTCATCGATAGCGGTCAGCATGTAATCTGCTTTTGCTTTAGCAGCCTGCAGTGCTTTTATCTTCGCTTCTTTACGATACTCTTCCATTTTGCTGTGTGTGAATGAACCGATGTTCACACTTTCAATACCTTCTTCATCTACAGCTGCCAATATCAGGTTGATCTTGTCCAGGCGATTTAATTTCAGACGGTACTGTTTGCGGGCAAGGAAGTCCTGGTCATTTTTCTTTTTCTTCCACCACATGTCATAATTAGTACCAAAAACATTTTCGATGGTGAAATTCTCCTTAGGGATACCAGCATCTGTTACTGCCTTTTGCAGCTGTTTTTCCAAGGTGCTGATATCTACTTTACCGGACTTATTCTTATATTCTCTTAAGGCTATATTCAGGTATATCTCATCCGGAGTGATCTCGATCTCCGCAGAGCCATTTACTTCTATTTTCTTAACGGGAGGCTTGTTGTCTACCTGCTGTGCAAAAGTGGTGATCGCTAAGAATAATCCTGCCAATAATAACATTCCCTTTTTCATTTTCATATCGGTTTACTTTTAAAAAATAATTTTTTGTTTTTTATACCAGCATGATGCGCACTTACCAATCCATTCCATAAACGATCTGAAAAATTTTTCTTCATGCTCCCGGATGCTCACTGGTGCTGCCTTAAACGTTTATCAGACCAATATGTTACAGGTAATGTGATTCGTTAAAATTTTCTTAATGAAGTATGGTCTTAAAAGTAAAAAGGCCTGATCGATTATAATCGATCAGGCCTTTTCCTTTCAGGATATTATGTTATTAGTTCCTTGCATCTTCCATAGCACGCAGGAACTTGTAGAGGTCAGTCATAGAGCGTATCCGGTCTACTACCAGCATGAAGTTTTTACCTACCTGTTTAAGGCGTGCATTATTCACCCTGGTTTGCACATAAGTAAGAATGTGATTGAAAGTAGGGGATTCAAAGTAGGGAGAATCCGGGTTGTTGATAAAGTAGCAGCGTAGTTTTTCTTCTTTCAGCATCATCTTTTCGAAGCCCAGGGCTATTGCCATCCAACGGCAACGGATAGTGGTGAGCAAGTCCTCTACCGGCTCAGGAAGTGGGCCAAAACGATCTTTCAGCTCTTCCGCGAAAGCGGTCAGTTTTGCTTCTTGTGTGGTATTGTCCAGCTCCTGGTACAAGTTCAGACGTTCCTGGATACTTTCTACATAGCTGTCGGGGATCAGTATTTCCAGGTCGGTATCGATGGTACAGTCGCTCACGAAGTCTTTTTTCTGCTCCAGTTGTTCTTTGAACAGGTCGCGGAATTCGGTTTGTTTCAGTTCGCGAATTGCTTCATCGAGGATCTTCTGGTACATATCAAACCCTATCTCCGACATGAAGCCACTTTGTTCGCCACCCAGCAGGTTACCCGCTCCACGTATATCAAGGTCACGCATAGCGATCTGGAAACCGCTACCCAGTTCACTGTGTTGCTCCAGGGTCTGCAGTCGTTTGCGGCTATCTGCCGGCAATGTGCTGACAGGTGGGGCCAACAGGTAGCAAAATGCTTTCTTGTTACTACGCCCTACACGCCCTCTCAGCTGGTGGAGATCGCTGAGTCCGAAGTGGTGTGCATTGTTGATGATGATGGTATTAGCGTTAGGAATATCCACACCGCTTTCCACGATGTTCGTACATACCAGTACATCAAATTTGCGATCGATGAAATCGAGGATCACTTCTTCCAGTTTATGCCCCTCCAGCTGTCCGTGAGCAGTAGATACCGAGAGGTCCGGGCATAGGCCCTGTATGAGGCCTGCAATCTCCTGCAGGCCTTTAATACGGTTATGTATGAAGTATACCTGCCCGCCACGTTCTGTTTCATAATAGATCGCGTCGCGGATGAGGTCATGGTCGAAGACATGCACTTCTGTTTCGATCGGCTGCCTGTTTGGCGGCGGCGTGTTGATGATGGAAAGATCTCTTGCTCCCATTAATGAGAACTGCAACGTTCTTGGTATAGGCGTAGCAGTTAGAGTAAGCGTATCTACATTCACCTTCAGTTGCTTTAGCTTTTCCTTTGCGGATACACCGAATTTCTGTTCCTCATCTACTACGAGTACGCCCAGGTCTTTGAACTTCACTTCTTTACCCAACAGCGCATGTGTACCGATGATGATATCTATCTTACCATCTGCCAGTTTCTGCAGGGTTTCTTTTTTCTCTTTGGATGATTTAAACCGGTTAAGGTAGTCGACGGTACAAGGGAAATCCTTCAGACGCTCGGAGAAGGTCTTGAAGTGCTGGAAAGCCAGGATAGTAGTAGGTACCAGTACGGCTGCCTGTTTACCATCTACTATGCTTTTGAATGCTGCACGTACGGCTACTTCCGTTTTGCCGAATCCCACATCTCCGCAGACGAGTCTGTCCATCGGTGCAGGCGCTTCCATGTCGCGTTTCACATCGGCGGTAGCTTTGCTCTGATCGGGGGTATCTTCGTAAATGAAGGATGCCTCCAGTTCTGTCTGCAGGTAGGTATCCGGCGTGTGTGTGAAGCCTTGTTGGGCTTTACGCGCAGCATATAAACGTATCAGGTCTTTAGCGATATCTTTTACCTGTGTTTTCGCTTTTTCTTTCAGCTTATCCCAGGCATCACTACCTAATTTATTTACTCTTGGTTCTACGCCTTCCTTCCCGGTGTATTTACTGATTTTATGAAGGGAGTTGATATTGACATACAGCAGGTCGTTGTTTTTGTAGATGATGCGGATCGCTTCCTGCATTTTACCACCTACTTCGATCTTTTGTAAGCCGCTGTACATACCTACACCATGATCGATATGTGTCACGAAGTCGCCTGACTGCAGTTCGCGCAGGGTCTTCATGGTAATAGCCTTATTTTTATTATAGGCCTGTTTTACTTTGTATTTATGATACCGCTGGAAGATCTGGTGGTCTGTATAACAGATCATTTTCAGGCCATGATCTATGAATCCGTTGCTGATGGCAACGGGTATGGGATAGAAGGTGAAGGTGGCCTTGAGATCTTCGAAGATGCTGCGCAGGCGTTCCAGCTGGCGGGCATTTTCTGCGAAAATAAACAGGGAGTAGTTCCTCGTGTTGTGTTGGGAGAGGTCTTTGATGAGCAGATCAAACTGCCGGTTGAACACGGGTTGTTCCTGTGTTTCGAAGTTGACCGGTTGTGCGTCGCGGTTGGTTTCCTGCCACCAGTTGCGATGTCCGAACAGGACGCAATGGCGTTGTAACAATTCTTGCAGGAGGGTGTGTGCGGGTACGAAGTCATCTGCGGTGATGGTCATTTCTTCATCGTCGCCCACCCGTACTTTCTGTCCACCTTCCAGCCAGGCCGCCAGTCGTTCTTCCATCTGGGAGACAACTTCCTGAATATATCCAGGATCTTTGAACCAGACTACGGTATTTTCAGGCAGGAACTCCAGCAGGGAGGTCTTTTTATGACCGGATACGTGGGCGTCCATGTTGGCAATGAGGGTCACCTGGGTGAGTTTACGTTCGCTCAGCTGGGTCTCCGCATCGAAGAGGCGGATGGAGTCTATATCTTCTCCAAACAGCTCTATACGATAGGGTTTCTCATTTCCGAAGGAATATATGTCGAGTATGCCACCTCTGACGGCATACTGTCCTGGCTCGTATACGAAATCTGTCGCCTTGAATCCCCATCCGACCAATTTCTCGAGCAGTGCATCTACTTTGAGGACGTCGCCGACCTTGAGCTGAACCATGTTGCTGTTGAACTCGATGGCGCCGGCTACTTTTTCCCACAAGGCTTCCGGGTAGGTTACCATCGCTTTCTTGCGGATGGTATGACCGGAGAATTTCATCAGGGCTTCGGTGCGCAGCATGCTATGGCTGCTGTTGAGCTCTGCGAAGTGGCCGGTCTTTTTGAAGGAGTCCGGGAAGTAAAAGATATCGAGGGCCTCGGTGAGATGTTCGAGGTCATTATGAAAATAAGCGGCCTCTTCTCTATCGTTGAGGATAAAGAGATGGTTGGCCTCTGCATGTGCCCATGCTGCTGCTGTAACAAAACTAACTGCGCTGCCCGTGAGGCCTGTTAACTGAAAATAATGCGGGGCAGGCAATTGGAATCCCTTCACCAGCTGTTGCAGGCGGGGATCACGTTGGTACAGTTGTAATATACCCTGTAAGTTCATGAAGGTTGCAAAGATACAAAATTGTTGATAGTTGGATACTTATACTACATTATCGGGGGTAGCTGCCGGCAGGTGGCAGGCAACGGTTACGCTGGACTATTTTCCTTATATTTAGTATGTTATATATCCGTACGACCAAACACTAACTGCATGGAACAATGGTACACCGGCAGGGTTACCCGTATTGTGGATGAGACCTACAATACCCGCCGTTTTTGGATACAGGTTCCCGAAAAAGACCCCTTTGATTTCAAACCGGGACAATTTGTTACGCTGGATCTCCCCATCCACGAGAAAAAGAACAAGCGCTGGCGTAGTTACAGTATTGCTTCTGCCCCTGATGGCACTGCTACGATCGAATTAGTGATCGTATTGCTGGAGGGGGGGGCCGGGACTACCTATCTTTTTAATGAGGTCCGGGAGGGCAGCGAGTTGACCCTGCGGGGGCCGCTGGGCTTGTTTACTTTACCGGAGCCGATGGAGAAGGAGCTGTTCCTGATCTGTACCGGTACCGGGATTGCTCCGTTCCGCTCTATGGCGCACTATATCAAGGCACATGGTACTCCGCATGCGCCCATACACCTGATATATGGCAGCCGGTATGAGAAAGACCTGTTGTATGCAGCAGAGATGCGCGAGCTGCAGGCACAGCTGCCGGACTTTAATTACATCCCAACCTTATCGCGGGAAGACGCCGTCGGCTGGACCGGGCGTAAGGGTTATGTACACCAGATATACGAGGAGTTGCTGGCCAATGACCGGCGGCCGGCCCATTTCTTCCTGTGCGGGTGGAAAGCGATGATCGACGAGGCAAAACAGCGTATACTGGCGATGGGATACGACCGGCACGACATTCACCTGGAATTATACGGTTAGTTGTATATAAAAAGCCAGCGCCGGTAGTGTCAGTACTACCGGCGCTGTATGTGTTGCCATTCGGCAGAATGATACTATTCCATGATCTTGTTCATCACTATTTCCCGCACTTTAGACAGCGGAATCCGCTCCTGCTCCATACTGTCGCGATAACGGATCGTTACAGTGTTATCTTCCTTCGTCTGATGATCAACGGTCACGCAGAAAGGTGTACCGATGGCATCCTGGCGGCGATAGCGTTTACCGATCGCATCTTTCTCTTCATAGAAGCAATAGAAATGCGGTTTACATTGATCCATCAGCTCACGGGCGATCTCCGGTAATCCGTCCTTTTTGGTCAGCGGGAAGATGGCCAGTTTGATCGGAGCCAGTTTTGCCGGGAATTTGAGTACTACACGGCTATCCTCCTTACCCTCTATGGACAAGTCCTGTTCTTCGTAGGCATTGCATACGGTCAGCAGGAACATACGGTCCAGACCGATGGAGGTTTCGATCACATACGGTGTGTAGTTCTGGTTGATCTCCGTATCGAAGTATTGTATTTTCTTCCGGCTGTATTCCTGGTGCTGTTTCAGATCGAAATCGGTGCGGGAGTGGATACCTTCCACCTCTTTGAAACCGATCGGGAACTCGTATTCGATATCCACGGCAGCATCGGCGTAGTGGGCCAGTTTGATATGATCCTTGAAGTGATACCTGTCAGGATCAACGCCCAGGCTGAGGTGCCATTTCATCCGTTCTTCCTTCCAGTACTGGTACCATTCTTTCTGAGTGCCAGGGCGGATAAAGAACTGCATTTCCATCTGTTCAAATTCTCTCATACGGAAGATGAACTGACGGGCTACGATCTCGTTACGGAAGGCTTTACCTATCTGTGCGATACCGAAGGGTATTTTCATACGGCCGGTCTTCTGCACGTTCAGGAAGTTAACGAAGATACCCTGTGCTGTTTCGGGACGCAGGTAGATCTCGCTGGCTTCGTCGGTTACGCTACCCAGTTGGGTAGAGAACATGAGGTTAAACTGACGGATATCGGTCCAGTTACCGGTACCGCTAACGGCGCATTTTATTTTGTTGTCTTCAATGAGTTGTTTGAGACCAGCGAAGTCATTTTCTTTCAGCAGCGCTTCCATTTTATCCAGGAGTGCTTTTCCTGCTGCTTCGGGTAATGTTTCGGCATGAGCTTCCAGGAGGTGATCTACACGGTAGCGTTTTTTGCTGTCCTTGTTATCGATCATGGGATCGCTGAAGTTATCCACGTGACCGGAAGCTTTCCAGGTAGTGGGGTGCATAAAGATGGCTGCATCGATCCCGACGATGTTTTCATGCATCTGGGTCATACTTTTCCACCAGTAGTCACGTATGTTTTTCTTCAGTTCTGCCCCGTACTGACCATAATCGTATACAGCGCTGAGCCCGTCATATATTTCGCTGGACTGAAAAACGAATCCGTATTCTTTACAATGCGATATGATCGCCTGGAATTTATTCTGATCTGTACTCATAGTGGCGCAAATATAATAATGCCGGGTGGAATTCTAAACGGCAGAAATGGCCGTTAGGCGCAAAAAACTGCTTCTTTTACGCCAAATCTGTTAGAAAAGGACCAATACGATACAAAAAGACATTATTCCTGCTACCGGTATTCCTGTTACGGTATTCCTGCTGCCGGTGAGGTGTTGGTTATCCGGGGGGTAGATCGCCGGGGTTGATTTCTTCGGGTACATCGGCGATGGCATTGGGGCTGTCATGCCCGGTGACCTCTACCTGCCTGATCCAGACGGCATAGTCGTTTGGATAGATCTGGGCGCCCAGATGCTGTACGTACACGCGCGTAAAGACGGCACCGAAGTAAAGGATGGCAGCCGAGTAGTATATCCATAGCAGGATGATCACGATGGAGCCCGCGGCGCCATAGCTGGAGCTGATCTTGCTGGCGCCGAGGTAATAGCCGATGGCGAATTTCCCCAACATGAACAATACGGCAGTAGTGAGAGCGCCTCTGATCACACTTCTCCACTTAATGCGGGCATCCGGCAACACTTTGAAGATAATAGCAAACAGCAGGGTGATGACAACGAGGGTAATGGCCAGGTTGACCAGGTATATGACGATGACAGCCATACCTGGGAACAGGGTTTGCAGGCGGGTATTGAATATTTCCATCAATCCGTTAATCACGAGGGAAACCAGCAGGATGAATCCCATACTGACTACCAGTGAAAATGACAGGAGCCGGTTGACCAGCATTTTGATCAGTCCTTTTTTGGGTTTGGCTTTGATACGCCATATCTGGTTGATGGAATCTTGTATTTCGGCGAATACCCCGGTGGCACCGATGATGAGGGTAACGACCCCGACAATGGTAGCCCAGTTCATATCACCGGAAAGAGAGGCATTTTTGATCATCTGCTGGAGTTGTACGGCAGCAGCGTCGCCTACAAGGCCGCGTATCTGTCCGTACAGGCTGCCTTCTATTGCCTCTTTACCATAGAACAGGTCGCAGAGGTAAATGATCACTATCAGCATAGGAGCGATAGAAAAGATAGTATAGTATGCCAGTGCTGCACTGAGTTTCAGCACCTTGTCATCTATAAAATCATTGACTGATTGTTTCATGATCAGCCACCAGGTTTTCATTTTTCCTTGTAGTTGCATATTCCGAAAATAACAAAAATCCTGCCTGCTCAGCCATATCTGGGATGCTATTGGCAGGAGGAGGGGGTGGCCCTACCATCTTTTTTACTAATTTCAGCGCCTATGAGAGTATTGATACAACGCGTTACGCACGCTTCGGTGACGGTAGACGGCACTGTCACAGGCCGTATTGGCGCCGGCATGCTGATATTGGTAGGTATTGAGGATACGGACGGGGAAGAAGACATCTCCTGGTTAAGCAGCAAGATCACGCAGCTGCGGATATTTGCTGACGGGGAGGGTGTTATGAACCTTTCGGTGAAAGATATAGATGGAGAGATATTGTTGGTAAGCCAGTTTACGTTGCATGCGGCCGTGAAGAAAGGTAATCGCCCTTCTTATATCCGTGCCAGCAAGCCAGATATTGCCATTCCGCTGTATGAACAGCTGATTGCCAGGCTGGGGCAGGACCTGGGTAAGCCGGTAGCAACGGGCATCTTTGGCGCTGACATGAAGGTACAATTGTTAAACGATGGTCCTGTGACCATCTGGATAGACAGTAAAAACAAGGAATAAATCTCAATACATGACGATACAGGAGTTACAGGCGCAGATCGACCAGTGGATCAAGACCACGGGAGTACGATACTTCAGTGAGTTAACCAATATGGCTATACTGACGGAAGAGGTAGGAGAGGTAGCGCGTATTATATCCAGGCAATACGGTGATCAGTCGTTTAAGGCCAGCGACCGGCAGAAAGAGCTGGGAGACGAGCTGGCGGATGTATTATGGGTGCTATTGTGTATTGCCAATCAGACCGGCATTGATATGACGGCGGCATTGGAGAAGAACCTGGAGAAAAAGAATATCCGGGATGCTACCCGTCACCAGGAGAATGACAAGTTACAATCGTAGTGGTCAGCTGTCGGCATATGCTTCGATCACGAAGGACCTGTCGTCTGATGCCAGCTGCGGGTAATATATTTCCCGGAGGAGGTAGTATCCGAGGTAGGTGAAGGCCAGGTAGAGCAGGAAGAAATCGCTTAAAGTGAAGGTGATGGATGCAGCCTGTAAGATAATGACGGCCCAGAGCGCCTGCTTGTATTTAGGCAAGGCAATATAGGCCGCTATTTTCAGCAGGTATATCAATCCGAGGCAACCGAAGGCCGGCCATCGCATACCGGTGGGTACTGTCAGTAGTTCATACACCTGATATATGGTGAGTAATATGCCGGTCCATATCAGCATTTTGCCGGGCCAGTTGTCGAAGGTCTGCCGGTAGGCATCGATGTTTTTCTCTACTGTATCATTTTCCTCCGGTGTGGTGGCTAGTATCCATACCGGTATCACATTTACCACTGGTATATAATGCAGTATGTACAGCCAGGTCTGCCGGCGGTTGATAGTCAGGGAGCGGCTGACGATGATATTTCTCAGTAGGGCTGCGCCGGTATAGATGAACAAACCAGCTGCGAGCGAGGAGCTGATGGCAAAGAAAGCACTGTGTCTGAGCTGTAAAAATCCTGGTTCGGATAATTCGCGGATATTGTTGGCCAGTTCGGCGACGCCTGCCATAAAGACCCACCAGGTGGTGAAGAACAGGGGCAGGTATTCCCAGGTGGTCAATACCTGTACTTTGGAGAACAGGCGTTCTATGTACAAGCGGCTTACCAGTATCTGTTCGGTCAGGAATATGATGACGTAGTAGCTGAGTGCTTTATAGAATGTCAATACGAGGATGGTGATATATGGCCATAGGTCGGCCAGGAAGTTTGTCCTGGACCAGTCGAGCAACCAGCTGCCGACATGGCTGTTGATCCTGGGGAACAGGAAATAGATCATCCCGGTGATGAGTCCTGCTTTAATGGCCTTTCTGCTGCCGGCGAGATAGAATCTGACCGTGAGGATCAGGACGTATACGAGCAGGTTATAGGCTTCCAGCCAGAAGCGTCGTCCGTCTTCGCGGCCGATATAGCCTTCGAGATCGGGTAGCATCTGCAGGCCGAAGGTCAGTGTAGAGACCAGCAGTATAATAGCTGCGGCGCTATACCGTTTGCTGACGAGGAATTCCCAGGCGGCGATGCCGCCAAAGCCGATACCATATATTGCCGAGGCGTACCAGGCATTCTGAAAAAAGGTAAGTGTTGAGCTAAGGCTAAAATACAGTGCTACAGGCATCCAAATGGATCTGAACACATTAGATTGGTTGTGAGTGAAAATGTTCATAGGCTGGCGGATATGTTCATTCTAATCTAAACAATTTAGTGACGCGAGGCGAGGATGCCGGAGCGTTTTAACAGATTTATAAATAATTTGCTTACTGAATAAAAAGTCAAGATCCATGAAAGTAGATCTCTCGTCCGAGATCAGTTTCCGTACGGCACGGAGTGGTGGTAAAGGCGGACAGAACGTAAACAAGGTAGAAACGATGGTGGAGGGATATTTTGATATCCATGCCTCGGTCTTGCTGACGCCGGATCAAAAGCGCCTGTTATTGGAGCGACTGACCAGCCGGATCAATGCGGAGGGGGTGTTGCAGGTGAAGTCGCAGGAGGAGCGGACACAGCTGGGCAATAAGCAGCTGGTAGTAAAAAAGATGAATGAGTTGGTGGGGAAGGCGTTGGCGCCCCGGAAGAAACGTATTGCCACCAAGCCCTCGAAGGCGGCAAAGGAGAAAAGGATACAATTTAAGAAGCGGCTTTCTGAAAAGAAACAGCAGCGGCGGGGTGATTTCTGAGCGAGGAACAGCTGTTTGGCGGCCCCTATCTTTGCCGGTAGGGGATTCGTTATTTACCTTTAATTTTGATCAAAATATAGGCATTGAGTATAAAAGCATTGGCAGGACAGACGGTCTATTATGGGCTAAGTAATATCGTGAGCAAGCTGCTCAATTATTTTCTCACTCCGTTTTACCTGGGTATTCTGACCCAGGCTACGTTCGGGGGGATGTCCAACATATATGCGTATATTCCTTTTGCCAATGTCATCCTTACCTATGGGATGGAGACAGCCTACTTCCGTTATGCCAAAAAAGAGAACCAGGCGGCAGTACTCAGTACGAGTACGATATCGCTGTTGGTGACGACACTGATCACTACGGTACTGTTGCTGGCGCTTACCAATCCTATCATTAACTCCAGCCAGGGAGAGCTGGCGGGGGTGACGGGTCATCCTGCTATTTACTTCTATGTGGTACTGACGATGGCCTTTGATGCGCTGGCGGCGATTCCTTTTGCGCAATTGCGGCAGGAGGGGCGGCCGAAGCGTTATGCGGCGGTGCGGCTGGCGGGTATTGTAACGACGATATTCTTCAATATATTTTTCCTATCAGTATGTCCGAAGCTACATGCAGCCGGTTATAGCTGGTTGCCGGCGGCGGATACGAGCAGCAGTCAGCTGGCATTCATATTCCTGTCGGGTATGCTGGGGAGCGGGGTGAGTTTCCTGTTGTTTCTTCCACAGATACTCCGTATCCAGTGGCGGTTTGACGCTGGTTTGTGGCGGGAGATGATCGCATATGCGCTACCGTTGGTGATTGTGGGGATGGCAGGGATGGTGAATGAGACCTTTGACCGGGCATTCTTTTTACCTGAGTTTTTGCCGGGGCATGACATGGAGGCAAAAAAGGCAATCATCGGATTATATAGTGCGAATTACAAGTTAGCGATCCTGATCACGATGTTTATCCAGGCTTTCCGGCTGGGAGCGGAACCTTATTTCTTCAAGCAAGCGGAGGGGCAAAACCCGCAGAAGATATATGCCCGGATCATGAAGTTGTTCGTAGTGCTGTTATGTTTCATGTTCCTGGTGGTAAGCTTGTACCTGAACATCTGGAAGATATTTTTGCGCCGGCCCAATTACTATGAGGGGATGAAGATTGTGCCGTTACTATTGCTGGGGAATATATTCCTGGGTATTTACTACAACCTTACGATCTGGTTCAAGCTGACGAACCGTACGCGGGCGGGGGCCGTGATCACGCTGATCACGGCAGTCTTTGCCTGTTTGCTGAACTGGTGGCTGATACCGATACTCGGGTATTACGGTGCGGCCCTGGCGACGATGGTGTGTTATTTCATACAGATGGTGGTGTGTTATGTGTGGGGGCAGCGGCATTATCCGGTGCCTTACCATCTGCCAAAGATCATCACTTATATAGTGCTGGCGGTGTTGGCCTACTATTTATTTGACCTTTTGAACAAACATTTCTTATCTCCCGGCGATATTTACGCCGTTACGATCCCTTCTCTGGGAGTGGCCACGCTGTTCCTGGTATTGTATGGCTGGTTCATTTTTAGGATGGAGAAGCGGGAGTTTGCCAAGTTACCATTTATCGGGAAGTACATCCGGTAGCGTTGTTACCAGGTGAGAGGGCCTCCTTCCTGCACTAGCGCAGGAAGGGGTTATGTACTTTTTCGTATCCGATCGTAGTGGCGGGACCGTGTCCCGGGTATACTTTTACTTCATCAGGCAATACGAACAGTTGTTCGCGGATGCTGCGCAACAGGGTTTCGTGGTTGCCTCCGGGGAGGTCTGTACGACCGATGCTCTGGTAGAACAGGACATCACCGGCGATGAGAAATTGTTCTTCTTTGCAGTAGAAAGAGACGCTGCCCGGAGAGTGGCCGGGTGTGAAGAGGACTTTGAAAGTAGACTGGCCGAAGGTGAACACTTCGTCGGTCTCCAGGTAGCGGGCCGGCATAGGAGAAGGTTCCATGGGCACGTTATACATGGCAGCAGACTGGGGGGCCCGGTCGAGTACGACCTGGTCGTCCTGGTGGATTTCGAGTCCTACTTTGTAGGTGGTTGCTACCAGTTTATTGCCCATGATGTGGTCGAGGTGGCAATGTGTATTTAGTAACCTGGTAACCTTTAGCCCCCTTTTTTCGATATACTGCAGTAATTCTTTTCTTTCTTCTTCAAAATAACAGCCGGGGTCTATAATTATACACTCCTTTTCTTCGTTTATGAGGAGATATGTGTTTTCCTGGAACGGATTGAAGGTGAAATATTGTATTTCAGTCATTGTTACCCGATTTTTGCTAATTTTAATTCAGATCACAATATTATCAATAGTTTCTGTATGAACCGATTTATTACCTGGTGTTTCTTAACCGGTACCCTATTACTTGGCACGTTACTATCGCAGGCACAGACTAATACGGTTGAATTCGGGCAAAACCGGGTGCAGCATAAGAACTTCAAGTGGCGTTACTATCAGACCAAACACTTTAACACTTATTTCAGCCAAAATGGGTTAGAATTGGGTAAATACGTGGCTCAGGCAGCGGAGAAGGAATTGCCGTCGCTGGAGCAATTTATGGAGTTCACTTTCCGTCAGCGGGTAAATATTGTGGTCTATAACAGCTTCGGGGAGATGAAACAATCCAATATCGGGATCGGGGTAGACTGGCAGAATACAGGAGGGGTAACGAAGCTGGTGGGTAATAAGATGCTGGTTTATTTTGACGGTAACCACCAGAACCTGTTGCGTCAGATCAGGCAGGGTATTGCGCGGGTGATGCTGGAAAGCCTGTTATTTGGGGAGGACATCGGGGAGTTTGCCGGTAATGCGGTGTTGATTGATTTTCCGAAGTGGTTTACAGACGGATTCATTGCTTATGCAGCGGAGAACTGGAATGCGCAGTTGGATGAGGAGTTGAAGACAGCCATACAATCGGGCAGATATGATAATTTTAATAAGCTGGCGTACGAGAAGCCTTTGCTGGCAGGCCATGCGTTCTGGTATTATGTAGAGAGTAAGTATGGTAAGGATGCGGTGCCTTACCTGATGTATATATCCCGTATCAATCGTGGGTTAAAGCGGGGTTTTGAGCAGGTGTTGAACCAGACCCCGAAAAATGCAACCAAAGACTTTATGACTTTTAATATCCGCCGCTATGCGGAGGATAACCGCCGTCGCCGCCAGGTGACAAAGGGTAGGACGATCGTGACCCGCGAGGTGACCAAGACTACAGACTACTATCGTTTCCAGGCAAATCCGAAGAACAACTCCTATGCGGTGGTGCAGTATAAGAAAGGGCTGTACCGGGTGCAGATAGAGCTGGGCTTCAACAAACCGAAGGTATTGCTGCGTAGCGGAGTGAAACAGCTGGCCAACCAGTTAGATCCTAACTATCCGCAGCTGGCGTGGAACCAGAAGGGTAATCGCCTGGCGATCGCGTATGAGCATGAGGGCAAGACAAAACTGATGATCTACGATCTGCTGACCCGTACGACTATCCGGCAGGATCTGAAACAATTTGACCGGGTGATCGATATGAAGTATTTCTTTGAGTTTGACAACACGCTATTGTTGTCTGCTGTGCGGAATGGTCATACGGATATCTTCACCTACAATATCAGCACTTCCAAGACGGAGCAGATCACGAACGACGTATATGACGACCTGGACCCTTCTTTTGTAGCTTTCCCTGGTAAGAGCGGTATTATCTACTCTTCCAACCGTCCCGGTCCTAAGGCGAAGAGTGCGGATACGGTATTGCCTAACGGGCGTTACAATATCTTCCTGATCGACAACTGGAATAAGACCTCTGAGAAGCAGATCTCACAGATGACGGATATGCAATATGGCAATGCGCGTAACCCGGCACAATACAACACGACCCACTTCACATTCGTTTCTGATGCTAACGGTATCCGTAACCGGTATGCCGGTTTCTTCAAAACGGAGCGTGCGGGTGTAGATAGTCTGGTATATGTAGGGTCTGAGATACTGCATAACCCTGACAAGGAAGAACTGGACTCTGCGTTGCTGGATTTCGGCACCACGGCGCCGGATTCTATTGCAGTGGTGACGTTGACGAAGGATTCCACTTATACTTTCCCGCTGACGAACTACCAGTTTGGCATCAAAGAGTCGCGGGCTGCCGGCGACCAGGGAGAGGTATCCGAGGTAATCGGTATCAACGAATACAAACGTCTTTACAAACTAAAGGTGGATACCAATACCCTGCGTAAGCGTAATGTAAGTACCCGTCCGACCCGTTACCGTGCTACCCAGATGCGGGAAGACAGTATCCGGATGGGGCTGCCTACCTATCAGCCGGGTAAGGCGAAGGATACCACCCATCATCCGGATTTCTTCCAAAGCGAATTTGGCAATGATCCAGCAGACAGTGTGGCGACCAATACGGGTATTCCTGCTATTCAGCTGATAAAATCCGAGCCTATCCTGAAGAAGGCCAAGTTATTCCCCTATAAACTTAAGTTCTCGACAGATTACCTGATAGCGCAGATCGACAACTCGATACTGGTGAACCGGTACCAGACCTTTACAGGGCCACCGAGCAGTCCGATCCGGCTGACCGATCCGGTAAATGGGTTGATCCGTATCGGGGTGAGTGACCTGATGGAGGACTATAAGTTCAGCGGAGGTTTCCGTGTACCATCTTCCCTGGATGGTAGCGAGTATTTCTTCTCTTTTGCTTATCTGAAGAAACGTTTTGATTATAAGTTCACCTACTACCGTAAGGTGGATAAGAACACGGTATTTGATTCTACCGGTGGTTATCCGGCGAAGCTGAAGACAAACCTGTACCAGATAGAGGTGCGTTATCCATTTGACCCGGTAAGAAGTTTGCGGCTGCAATTGGGTTATCGTACGGATCGTCTGGTGAAGCTGGCATCTGACAGTATCTCCTTACAAAGTAAGGACTTGAAGGAGCAATATGCGTTGGGACGCCTGGAGTATGTGTATGATAACACGATCAACCCGGCGATCAATATCTGGCATGGTACGCGTTATAAGGTATATGCGGAGATCAATGCCCAGTTGGGAGGTGATCTGAATGCTTTCTTCAATAACGGTACGATGGCTAACAAAGGCAAATTTACTTATAATATGGGGGTGGATTGGCGCCATTACGAGACGATCTTCCGGAATTTCATCTGGGCGACCCGTTTTGCGGCGGATATCTCCTGGGGTACGCGTAAGGTGATCTATTACCTGGGGGGTACTGACAACTGGCTGAACCCGAAGATCAACCCGAATACACCGGTGAATATGACGGAGAACTATGCGTTCCAGACGCTGGCGGTGAACCTGCGTGGTTACAAGCAGAATGCTAAAAACGGTAATAATGTGATGTTGATGAATACGGAGTTGCGTTTGCCCGTGTTTGCCACTTTCATTGACAAGCCTATTAATTCTGCGTTCCTGCGGAACTTCCAGGTGACCAGCTTTGTGGATATCGGTACTGCATGGAATCAGAAGTTGAGTTTTAAAGATGCGAATTACCAGTATTATACCAATCCTCAGAGTGGCGTGACGGTGAAGGTGAAGGAAGGTTTCCTGGGGCCTTTTGTAGCGGGCTATGGATTTGGCGCCCGTACGACGATTGCCGGTTATTTCCTGCGTGCTGATGCAGGCTGGCCGATGACTGGTTTCTTCCGGGGTAAACCGATCTGGTATTTTGGATTGGGTGTAGATTTCTAATCTTACTGTATTTACGATATATCATTGTGACTGAAAAGCGAAAGGGAATACCGGTGGGTATTCCCTTTCGCTTTTTATATGAGGTGATGCGTCAGGCTTTGCGGGCGGATATAACCAGCCTGATGATGGTCATAAATACGGCCATGCAGCAGGAGAAGGCCCATACGTCGATGTTTTGGATGGGATGGAATATGATATCGCTTAGGGTGCGGATGATCATGAAGGGGTCTGTGAGGACGTCCCAGGTATTCCAGCGGAGGTATCTGCCTACGTATACGCCGAGGCCGCAGAGTATGAGTACGGGGAAGGTGAAGAGCAGTAGTGGTTTGTCAGGGTAACGATCTGTCCAGCGTTGTTCCATATAGCGGAGGGAGAGATATCCGAGCCAGAGGCCGTTCCAGGCGAAGGAGAGGATGAGGAAGAGATCGAACCACATGGGGGCACCGCCCTGGGGGAGGTGGTATAGATCGGTGAGGATGTAGGGGGCGTTGGGCAGGAACAGCATCCACCATATGACGGCGACGATGCGAAGTGTTTTGAAGCCGTTGCGGGATTTATAGTGTTCGAACCGTTGCATCCAGGAGGTGATACCATAGGGTACCCAGGCTAGGAAGAGGTTCCAGAGCAGCCCGCTGTATTGCATGGTGCCTGTGATGCCGATACGGGCCAGGAGCAGGACGAGGCTAAAGCCGATAGACAGGAGCAGGACGGGCATGGTATCGCCTCTTCTGATGCGGCGTTCTATTAACAGCAAGTTTGTTTGTAGTGATTTCATATCATTTCTTTTTGCACGATGGTGTCTTATTTCTTTTACCGGGTTATGCTGTTCATAGTAGCGGGATAAATATGATCGCACCTACGGCGGCGGCGATGATAGCGGCTACCAATACTGCTCCGGCGGCAACATCCTTAATCCATTTGACTTTCGGGTGATAGTCGGGGGAGAGGTGGTCCATGATCTTTTCGACGACGGTGTTGAACATTTCGGTGGTCCATACCAGCCCGATGACGATGAGGATGTTGATCCAGTCTTTGGCGGGTAGTTTGCACCAGCAGCCTGCGGCGATGACGGCGACGGTGGCGATGGCATGCAGGCGGGCATGTGGTTCGGACTGAAGGAAGGCAGCGATACCCTGAAAGGCATACTTAAAGCTGTTGATACGCTGAGACAGGTATTTATTTTTAGGCTGAGACATACATTAAGTTAGTTAAAATCCAAGTTTCGCTTGCCTTCTGGAGGTGGTTATATGCGGGCTCCGAGGGTATCCCATTTTATTTTGCGGCTGAAGAACATGACGATGGCCAGGATGATGAACAGTCCGAGGCTACCCATGAGGAGGGCCTGATCTTCGGAGCGGATGATGATAAAGATGAATCCATAGAGGGTGAGCATGGCGCCACCTATGCCGAAGGATGTCCATTTGTTGGTGAACACGCTGGCGGTGTACAAGGTAACGAGGCCGATGGTGAGGCTGGCGGCGATGAGGTATGCGATGTTAAAGCCCAGTTGTTCGGCCAGGGCGATGAGTAACGTATAGAAGATACACAAGGCGAGGCCGATGAGGATGTATTGTAGCGGGTGTACGGATTGATGTTGGAGTAGTTCGATGAAGTAGAATACCAGGAAGGTGAGGCCGATGATGAGGATGGCGTATTTAACGGCTCTCATTGATTTCTGGTATCCATCTACGGACATGTATAATTTGACGCCGAAGTCGGCGGAGTGGATATCGTATTTATCATTCAGTTGCCAGGATTGCGGGAAGCTGCGGTTCATGTTGGTGACGAGCCAGGAGGCGTTGAATCCTTTATCGTCGATCTGGTGTTTTTCCGGCAGGAAGGCGCCTGCGAAGCTGGGGCTGTTCCAGGAGGAGGCCATTTGCAGGCGGGTGGTTTTGCCGACGGGGGAGAAGGATATTTGTCCGGAGCCTTTGAGGGCGATATTCACGGAGAAGTGGACATTGCCGCTGTCGGTGACGGTTACGGGTACTTTGGCCTGTATGCCATTGGTGAAGAGGTTACCGCCGGCGGTGCCGGGGTTGAAGGCGAGAGGTTGTCCATTCCATTGCAGTTGTACCTGGTTACCGATACCTCTCATATCGGATACGCCGATGACGAGGTAGGCATCTTTGGTAATGAGGACTTCTGTCGGTATGGTTTGATCGGCGGAGGAGAGGGGTTTGAAGGAACCGGAGAGGCGGATGTTGGAGTTATAGACGGGCACCTGATAGATGCCCCGTTTTCTGATTTCGGGGAGGATGTTGCCGTTGATGTCCAGCGTTTCGGGCAGGAAATAGGCATAGCTGAGCCTATTTTCCTGCCGTACCGTGCTGTCAGCTACAGATACAGGTTTGATAATATAGGGAATGATCAGTACAGGACCGGTTATGGTTTGTTCTTTGGCCCAGCGGTCGCTTATTTCTGCGGCTGCTTCGTTGTGGCGGGATTCCCGTTCGTTGATGATTGCCATGATCATGACGGTGGGGATGAGTAGCATGAGGACGAGGACGCCTATGAGTACTGCTTTGACGGCGTAGCCGTATTTTTGGAAGAAGTTGTTTTTGCCTGGGAGTTGAGTGGTATCCATGTTTATGAATTTTATTTAAAAGCACTTTGTATTTCAAAGTATAGGGACAAAAAAAAATTTACTGCATGAATTTGAGCATTTCTTCGAGTGCGGCGAGGTGGCTTTTGAAGGCTTTTTCGCCGGCTTTGGTGATGGAGTAGGTGGTATTGGTCTTGCGTCCTATGAAACCTTTGTGCACTTTGAGGAAGCCATTTTCTTCCAGGGTGTTGAGGTGGGAGGCGAGATTGCCGTCGGTGACTTCCAGCATTTGTTTGAGGTCGTTGAAGTTGATCTCTTCATTGACCATGAGGATACTCATTACACCGAGGCGTATACGACTTTCGAATATTTTATTCAGATTACCTATCGGGTTCATGCCATATCAGTTACCGTCAAAAAAGCCCTAAGATAAGGGATGTATAAAACGCCGGCAAGTTAAAGCATCCTGCGGAAGGCCGGATGCATTTGCGGGATTGTTGTTTTAGTCTTTGGTGCCTGTCCGTTCATATTTCCACCACATGATGATCCCGTAGAGGATGTGGAGGACACCGAAGCCCAGTGTCCAGAAGTAGATACCTTTTCTCAGGAGGAACATGTTGAGGAGTCCCAGTATGATTTCGGCGATGCCGAGGTATTTAACATCGGAGAGGGTGTATTTGCTGGTATTGACCAGTGCGAGCCCATAGAACACCAGGCAGGTGGGCGCTACGAGGGGTTCGAGGTGATTATCGTTGTACAGGAGTGCGGCGATGAATGCGCCGCCGGTGGCGAGAGGGATGGCCATGTTGACCACTACTTTGCGGGCGGTGGCGTCCCAGATGGACAAGCCATTTTTACGGGCTCTGCGCCAGGTGAAGTACATGCCGCCGGCGAGTGCGATGACTAAGACGATACCAGCCAGGGAGATCAGGCGGAGGCGGAGGGAGTTGAAGGCCTGGAGGCTGAAGGCGCCGTTGGCATCCCATTGTGCGTAATAGTCGTGCATCCAGCTGTAGGCGATCACGGCACCTATAATGGCGGTAATTCCGGCGGATACGCCACTGAGGCCACTCAGGGAGATGAATCGGCTACTGCGTTCCATCATTTTCTTTATGTCGCTAAGTGTCTGCAGGTGTTCCCTTTGATCCATATTAAAAGCACTTTGTATTACAAAGCTATTTTATTTTGTGTAATCACCAAATAATTTTTTGACTTATTCGTCTTCATTGTAACACAAGGGGTAGTTGTGCGTTTTTACAATGCGAGGGACCCAGCGGGCATGGCCAACTGTAGTTATATGGTATTCAGCACATTATAAGATTGTTGTATAAGCATTGTATAGCCGTTGTATAAGCGTTGTATAAGCGACCTATAAGCGGGGTATACCCGTTGTATAGTGTTTGTATAAGCTTGTATATCGCCTGCTTATACAAACACTATACGAATGCTACAGGAGAAACGAAGGAATACTATAGGGGAAGAGGGGGAGAGCGGAGTAGAGGAGAGGGAGTGTAAGGGAGAAGGCGACGGGAAAGGGGAAGAGCAGGACGAGTAGGCGTGATGGAGCGCGCAACGGGGAAGGAATACTTTGCTGAAAAGATCAAATGTGTTATAACAGCGTCAGGTTTCGCATATGTCGGTCAACATTTACGTTAAATGGCATAATATTGTTCTCTGTATGGTAGGTTGGATAAGATTAATGATAACTGTCACAAGTATAATTGTTTGGTTTTCAAGTGAATTAAAAGCACAACAGTATAAGATCAGTGGACTCATCAGAGATGCGCATTCCCAGGAGGTGATCCCCTTTGCCACTTTACGTTTTGCGGGTACCAACACAGGTATGGTGAGTGATGCCGAAGGCAAATTCCTTTTTGAACTAAACAGTATACCATCGGATTCGTTGCAGGTAAGGGTCATGGGTTACCGGCTGACGAGCTTACCTGTGCGACGAAGTGAACGTGAGCAGGTGATCAATTTTGACATCAGCAGATCGGATGTGTCGTTAAAAGAGTATGAGATAAAGGCCAACGTGAATTTTGCTTTGCTGCTGTTAAAAAAGATCGTTGCTCATAAGCCAAAGAACGACTATAAGCAGTATGACAATTACAAGTACGAGGTGTACAACAAGCTGGAGTTGGATCTGCAACATCTCGACAAGGAAAAGTTGTCCAAGAATGTTTTCACCAAACCTTTTTCCTTTATCCTTAACAATATAGACAGCACTTCTGAGGACAAGCCGTTCCTGCCGGTGTTCCTGACGGAGTCGTTGTCGGATTATTATTATCAGCGTAGCCCTGAGAAGACGAAAGAGATCATTAAAGGCAGTCGTACTTCTGGTATTGACAATGCCAGTGTAAGCCGGTATCTGGGTGGGATGTATCAGAACATTAACATCTATGACAATTTCATACCGGTATTTAACAAACAGTTTGTGAGCCCGATACATTCCAATGGTGGTCTTTATTACCGGTATAAGATTGCGGATACACAGTATATCAGCGGGCAGCGGTATATTAAGCTGAACTTTGTGCCGAAACGTTCGGGGGAGAATGCGTTCATTGGTGATCTGTGGGTGGAAGATTCTACCTATGCGATACAGAAGACCACGTTGTCGGTACCGAGTGAGGCCAATGTGAACTTCGTACGTAGAGTCAGCCTGGTGCAGGAATTCCAGCGAATGCCTGACAGCAGCTGGTTCCTGTATAAAGATAAATTTGTAGCAGACTTCTGGGCTCCCAGTCCACGCCCCGGAAAGACCATTAATTTTGTTGGCCGCAAGACTACTTCCTACGATCATATCCTCATCAACGATACTACCGTTACCGATATATTCAGCAACAAATTATACTCTCAGCACATTGTGTTGCTGGATGGCGCTAACAAACAGCAAGACTCATTCTGGGCGCACGCGCGGCATGAGGGGTTGAGTAAAAATGAGCAAAGTATTTACAAGATGGTAGATACTTTGCAGAAGATACCCTTGTTCAGGAAGTACAGTAATACGCTGAAGTTTCTTGGTACGGGTTATAAACAATTCGGAGCGATAGAGTGGGGGCCTTATTATTATCTGTTGAGCCGTAACCGGCTGGAGGGTTTCCGTTTGCGACTGGACCTGGGGACGACGCCGCAGTTCAGCAAAGATGTATACCTGTATGGTTATCTCGCGTATGGCTTTGATGATAAGGTATTCAAGGGTAAGATGAGTGCTTTGTGGTTATTGAGCCGTCATCCGCGGTCTTATATCTATGCTGCCTATACGAGAGATCTTGATAATGGGGCGACCTATTACGATGAGGTGGGTACGGACAATATCTTTTCGTTGGCGATACGTAAAAATGATGTGCCGCAGAAGTTCATGATGATACGGGAGACGCGGCTGGAGCATTTCAAGGAGTATTACAGTGGGTTCTCCCATCATGTATCGCTGGTGCATAAGCAGTTCCGTCCGTTTGCGCCTTTGCCGCTGGAGACGATGTATCCACGTAAGGATAGTGATCATGATCCTTTTACGAACACGGAAGTGGCATTAAAGCTGCGGTATGCTTACCATGAGGAATTCCTGGAGGGCAACTATTACCGCTATAGCCTGGGGAGCCGTTATCCTATTGTGGAGTTGAAACTGGCGGCGGGTTTATCAGGAGTCATGCAAGGTGGTAATTCGTATCAGAAGCTATCGCTGAGTGTATCCGACAAGGTGAAGTTGCCTCCATTTGGTAGTTTTTATTATAATGTATTTGGCGGTAAGATATACGGTACGTTGCCTTATATGTTGCTGGAAGTGCATCCGGGTAACGAGATCTATTATTACAATAAGTATGCGTTTAATATGATGAACCGTTTTGAGTTCATCAGCGACCAGTATGCTGGTTTCAATGTAGAGCATACGATAGGGAATGGATTGTTCGGATACATTCCGCTTATCAAGAAGCTGAAGTGGCGTCAGTTCTGGACGGCCAAGGGTATTATCGGCAGCTTGTCGCCGGAGAATCAGCAATTGAACCTAAATCACGGTTATCCTTTCCGTACGCTGGCTGGCAATCCGTACCTCGAGGTGGGTACTGGTATAGAGAACATCTTTAAGTTCCTGCGGGTGGATTTTGTATGGCGGCTCGCGCCGGCTCCTTTACCGGAGGAGGGTGCCAACAGGCGTTTTGGTGTATTTGGCAGCTTCAAGTTGCAGTTCTAATCTATCTTTTTTTCCCAGCGAATTTATCTAAACCGGCGAGGATGGTGTCGCAGGCGACACGTATCTGTTCTTGCGTGATGATGAGCGGAGGCGCTATGCGTATGCATTCGGGCGCGAAGAGGAACCAGTCTGTGAGTACGCCATTTTCTATGCAATAGTCGATCACTTGTTTATTGAGAGTGAAATTTTCCAACTCTACGGCGAGGAGGAGGCCCATTCCCCGGACGCTTTTGATGGCGGGATGTTGGAGGTATTCGCGGAACCACTGTGATTTCTGGTGGACGGTATCGAGCAGGTTTTCGGCGAGGAGCGCCTGCATGCCGGCCATGCCTGCGGCGCAGTTGACCGGGTGGCCACCGAAGGTGGTGATATGGCCCAGTACGGGGTCTGAGGTGAGGCTCCACATGATGTTGCGATCGGCGATGAAAGCGCCGAGGGGCATGCCGCCACCCAATGCTTTACCCAGGATGAGTATATCGGGGATGATACCGAATTGTTCGAATGCCCATAATGAGCCATTGCGCCCCATGCCGCACTGTACTTCATCGAGTACGAGCAGTGCGCCTACTTCGGTACATTTTGCGCGCAGGGCTTGCAGCCATTCCTGTTGGGGGACTTTACCTCCCGCTTCTCCCTGCACGGTTTCTGCGATCACGCAGGCGGTGCGGGTGGTGATATGATCTATGGCCTCGAACTGATTATAATCGAGGTGTTGTATATCCGGGAGGAGGGGTCGGTAGGCATTGCGCCAGTATTCGTCGCCCAGGATGCTGAGGGCACCTTGTGTGGAGCCATGATAGCTATTTTTGAAAGCGATGATCTCTGTTCTGCCGGTGTAGCGTTTGGAGAGTTTCATGGCACCTTCTATTGCTTCAGCGCCGGAGTTGGTGAAATATACGCTGTTGAGCGATCCGGGGAGGTGATTGACTAACAGTTGTGCGTAGGCTACCTGCGGGGATTGTACCAGTTCGCCATATACCAGGAGGTGCATGTATTGGGCGGCCTGTGTCTGGATGGCATTCACTACAGCGGGGTGGCAATGGCCGACGTTACACACGCTTATGCCGGCGATGAGGTCCAGTATTTTTTTGCCATTTGCGTCCCACATGTACATTCCTTCTGCTTTGACGATTTCCAATGCGAGCGGGGCATCGGAGGTCTGCGCTACATTCCGCAGGAATATTTGCCTGTTGTTCATAAGGGTTCAAAGTTACGCAAGAAAAGGCTAATATGTTATTAGCTGAGGGCTTAGTAGTATTACGTACATTTGGGTAGCTATTGTGCTACCTGTAAAACTTAGATGACATGCCTGTTATATTACCAGTTAAGGGAGTTCTTCCGCAATTAGGCGAGAATTGTTTTGTAGCGCCGAATGCTACTATTGTCGGAGATGTTATCACGGGGAGTGATTGCAGTATCTGGTTCAACGCGGTGGTGCGTGGAGATGTGAATAGTATCCGCATGGGTGATAAGGTGAATGTACAGGATGGTGCGGTGATCCATTGCACGTATGAGAAGACGCAGACGGTGATCGGTAACAATGTATCTATTGGGCACAATGCGATCGTGCATGGTTGTACGGTGGAGGACAATGTGCTGATCGGTATGGGTGCGATCGTGATGGACAATGCTTATATCGAGCGCAATACGATCATAGCGGCGGGAGCGGTGATACTGGAAGGTACCCGGGTGGAGTCGGGGACGATATGGGCGGGTGTACCCGCCAAGAAGGTGAAAGAGATCAATAAGGAGGCGACGCATGGTGAGATAGACCGTATTGCGAATAACTACCTGATGTACAGTGAATGGTTTAAATAACCGGATGTCGGGGTGTGGGAGCGGGTTGGCGACTGGGCCCTGGCATTAATAAAAAAGACTATATTGCATTTCTAAAGCTATTTACAACTGTCAATATACCTCCTATGAAAAAGCTAGTGGCCCTATTACTGCTATGCACGATCCTTGGTACGGCCTGTGCCACCCAGGAAAAAGGCTGTTCCGCCAATAATTTTTACACAAAAGATATTAAGAAACAGAACCGTAAGTCGAGTCGTCAGATGAACGGCCGGGTATTCTGATGTTTGTTATCAGAAATCCTGTTGGAGGTGCGTTACATCAAGCGTACGGGTGCCGGGTGTAGCTATCTGGTATCCTTTTAACTGATCATATTTATGCGTACAATCATCATTTTACTGATCGCAGGTATTGTGGCCTTATCGTCGTGCCGGGTAGGCAAGGTGAAGACGGGGTGTCCGACGCCGCGTAAGAACTGGGGTGCTGAGAAGGTGCTGGATGATATGAGCAAGCCCAAGAAAAAGAAGTTCCTGGGCCTGTTTTAAGTCATTTATGGCGTTGCCGGTCAATATAATTCTTCCTGTATAGTATCGAGCATGGTAGCATAGCTAACATAGCGTTCTGCATCTATTTCGCCTTCTTGAACGGCTTTCTTTACAGCGCATCCCGGTTCATTAATATGCAGGCAGTTATTAAACTGGCATTGGGTGATGTAGGGTTGCATTTCGAGGAAGTAGTGGGATAGTTCTGTTTTGGGGATATCTACGATCCCGAACTCTCTTACGCCGGGGGTATCGATGAGGCGGCCACCACCTGGGAGGTCGAACATTTCGGCGAAGGTGGTGGTGTGGAGGCCTTTGCCGCTCCATCCGCTTACTTCTTTTGTTTTCAGTTGTAATTCGGGCAGGAGCCTGTTGATAATAGAGGATTTCCCGACGCCGGAGTGGCCGGACATGAGGGTGGTCCTGTTATGTAATTGTTCTTCGACAGCGGCCATGGAGGCGTCTTTTGCGGCGGATATGAGCAGTACTTTGTAGCCGATGTTGGTATACACTTCTTCCAGTTCTGCGTATTTTTCTATCTCTTTCTGTTTGAACAAGTCTTTTTTATTGAATACCAGGATGACTGGTATATGGTATGCGGCGGCGGTGACGAGGAACCGGTCGATGAATCCCTGTGAGGTACGGGGTTCTTTGACGGTGCAGATGAGCATGGCCTGGTCGAGGTTGGCGGCTACGATATGTTTTTTATGGCGGCCCTGTGGGGAGCTGCGCACGATATAGTTGCGACGGTCGCCGATGGCGGTGATCATAGCGGTACCTGCGTCTTTATCTTCCTCTACGATCTCTACCCTGTCGCCTACGGCGATAGGGTTGGTAGAGGTGATATCCTCATCTTTTTTGAACAGCCCTTTCATGCGGGCCTGGTAGCTAACGCCTTCGTCTGTTTTGGTGAGGTACCAGCTGCCGGTAGATTTGTATATAGTTGCCTGCAATAGATAATTGTTAATGGATCAGGTGTAAAGGTAGGTAATTTGGGATTTGGGCGTAAGGTGCCCGTCAAAAGGAGTATTTCTGACGGGCGGGTGCAATATGATGTTATGTATGTTTTGTTACGGTAAGCTTCTGAATACGGTATATCGCAGCAGTACTTCGAGCAGGAGGCAGGCAAGTGCCAGTATGGCGAAGGGGAAAAAGTGTTCTGCGAACCGTTTGTAGGAGGTGATCTCTACTTTGGTCTTTTCGAGTTTATCGATCTCGCTATAGATATTCTGTAATTCTCGGTTGCTGGTAGCGCGGAAGTATTTACCCCCGGTTTCGGTGGAGATCTTTTTCATGAGTGGCTCATCGATCTGTACGTCCTGCATTTGCATTTGGATGCTGCCATCGGGCATGGTCATGGGGAATGGCGCTTTGCCATAGGTGCCGACACCGATGGTATATACGCGTATCTTAAATGCTTTGCTGATTTCGAGGGCGGTGAGCGGATCGACGAGGCCGGTATTGTTGACACCATCGGTGAGGAGGATGATGACCTTACTTTTGGCTTTGCTGCTACGGAGCCGATCTACTGCGGTGGCGAGGCCCATCCCGATGGCGGTACCATCCTGGAGCATGCCGCTTTTGATCTGCATGACCTGGTTTTTGAGTACGGCGTGATCGGTGGTGATGGGGCATTGGGTGAAGCTTTCGCCGGAGAAGATGACGAGGCCGATACGGTCGCTGATGCGGCGGTCGACGAAGTCGAAGGCTACTTTTTTAGCTGCTTCCATCCTGTTGGGTTGGAGGTCTTCGGCGAGCATACTACCGGAGATGTCGATGCTGAGTACGATATCGATGCCTTCGCTATCGATATTTTCGGAGGTATTGGATGTTTGCGGGCGAGCCAGTGCCACTACCAGTGCTGTGAAGGCCAGGAGGCGCAGTACGAGCAGGAGGGGGCGGAACCGTACTTTCCAGGATACCGGCAATGCTTTCAATGCGTCGAGGGAGGAGATGCGCATGGCACCTTTTTTCTTTGCGCTGCGTTTGAGCTGCCAGTATACCATGAAGGGTATCAGCAGCAGGAGTGCGAAGAAGAAGGGGTGAGCGAACGCTATATTTTTCCAGATCGATAAATCCATCAGTCAGTTACAATTTACGCTTTACCATGTTCCCGTTTTATTGTGCTTCACCAGTGTTGCCGGTTGGGTTTGCCGGTGTGTTAGCATCTGTTGCGGGTGTGATCGTTTCAGCTTTGGGTTTGGTCCATTCTACTATTTCCAGTGATTTGTTCAGGCAGTCCTCATGTTCATCCGGGGAGGGTTGTAGTTTGGCGAATTTGGCCAGGTCGGCGATGGTGAGGATGGTCCTTAACTTATCGCGTTGCTGGCTGAGTATGGTAATTGGTTTTATGTTTTGCAGCAGTTCGGCGCTGGTTTGTTCGAGGGCAGCGATATTGAATTGCTGTTCGAAGTAGTTGCGCAGGATGTCTGTCATACGAGTATAGTATCCTTTGACATCGCCTTGCTGCCATAGTTTTTCTGACGCGAGCTGGTGGAGTTCCCTCAGGGCCAGTTCGTGCGGTGCTACTTTAGGTGCAGGCGGTGGTGGTGGTTTTACTTTATTCCGTTTGCGGAGGTAAAGCCATAATCCGATTGCGGCGATGATGAGAACTAGTCCGGCGGCGAACCATATCCAGTAATCCCAGAAGTTCCACGGTACGGAGCGTACGCTTTTGATCGGTTTAAAAGCTTTGGTGGTATCTACGGAGACGGTATTGACATCGATGGGGACCGGTTGTGTGAATACGGAGTCGTAGGAACCATCGGTGGTGGAGTATACTTCGAATTTGAGTGCGGGTATTTCCCAATGACCGGAGTCGAAGCTGGTGAGGGTAAAGGTCTGTTTAAAGAACTTTTCGCTTTCGTCGCCGGAGGTATCGAGGGGGCTTCGTTCTACCAGTTCGAAGTGACCGAATGAGTCGGGGATATTAGGGAATACGATCTTATAGGCGGCACCTTTCAGGACCTGCAATTGTACTTTGGCGGACAGTTGCAGCCGCACCTGTTCGCCGAGGCGTATTTTGTCTGTATCCGTTTTGGCCTGTATGTCGATATAGTGTTGTGCAACGGACCTGGCAGGACATAATACATAGCCTAACAGCATGCATATGATAAGGCTTCTGACTATGATGTGTTTGTTCATTATACTTTTGCTCCGCTTTAAACTTATGCTCTCTTGAGGAAAAAACCCTGTAATGCCTTGACGTAGTCTTCATCGGTTCTTACGCTGATGAGTTCTGCGCCACTTTTCATGAAGGCGTTGCGGCAGTACTGTACGTGTTGCTGGAATTGCTGTGTGTAGTACTGTCTTACTCTTTTATCTGCTGTATCTATCCATTGCTGTGTTCCTGTTTCGGCATCTGCCATCTGGATAAGGCCTACGGACGGCAGTTCTTTATCGCGCTGGTCGTAGACGTGGATGCCGACCATATCATGTCTTTTGGAGGCGATATTGAGGGCATCCTGATAGTTGCCGGAGAGGAAGTCGCTGAGTAGGAATACGATACTACGTTTTTTCGCTGCATTATTGAAGAACCGTAGTGTTTCGTTGATGTTGGTGCCTTTACGTTTTGGGGTAAAGGACAGTAGTTCACGAACGATGAAGAGGATATGCGATTTTCCTTTTTTGGGTGGGATATATTTTTCCACGCCATCGGAGAAAAATATCACGCCTACTTTGTCATTGTTTTTAATTGCGGAGAAGGCGAGTACTGCGCATAGTTCGGTGAGCAGGTTCCGTTTATTTTGTTTTACTGTACCGAAGACGGAGCTTTCGCTGACGTCGACGAGCAGCATTACGGTGAGTTCGCGTTCTTCTTCGAATATTTTTATGAAGGGGTGATTGAATCGGGCGGTCACATTCCAGTCGATGGCGCGTACGTCGTCGCCGAACTGGTATTCTCTTACTTCGCTGAATGACATACCTCTTCCTTTGAAGGCGCTGTGATATTCGCCTGCAAAAATATGGTTGGTAAGTCCTTTACTTTTTATTTCGATCTGTCTTACCTTTTTGAGTATTTCTGCTGTATCCACGTGTGGGCGATTTGGTGATCAAATGAGAGCGACGGTATGGGTGTAGGAGGAGTGAGATCAAGGCACTTCTACTACGTTAAGGATTTCGCTCAGGATGTTTTCGCTGGTCACGTTTTCAGCTTCGGCTTCGTAGGTGAGGCCGACGCGGTGTCTCATTACATCGAAGCAGATGCTGCGTACATCTTCGGGGATGACGTATCCACGGCGTTTGGTGAAGGCATATGCTTTGGCGGCCAGTGCGAGGTTGATGCTGGCTCTGGGGGATCCGCCGTACGCGATGAGCGGTTTTAGTTTCTGCAGTTTATATTCTTCCGGGTTACGGGTAGCGAATACGATATCGATGATATAGCGTTCGATCTTTTCGTCCATGTATACTTCGCGAACGAGTTTACGGGCGTTGAGAATATCGGCAGGCTGGATGACTGGTTGAATAGCGGTGGCGCCTTCCGGATTGAGGTTCTGGCGGATGATATGTCTTTCTTCTTCTTTGGTCGGGTATCCTATTACCACTTTAAGCATGAAGCGGTCTACCTGAGCTTCGGGCAGGGTGTAGGTACCTTCCTGTTCTATCGGGTTCTGGGTGGCCAGTACGAGGAAGGGTTCTTCGAGTTTGAAGGTGGTATCACCGATGGTGATCTGTTTTTCCTGCATGGCTTCCAGGAGGGCGCTTTGCACTTTTGCCGGGGCGCGGTTGATCTCATCTGCCAGGATGAAGTTGGCGAAGATGGGGCCGCGGCGTACGACGAATTCGTTGCGTTGCTGGTTGTATATCATGGTACCTACCACGTCAGCAGGGAGTAGATCGGGTGTGAACTGGATACGGCTGAATTTGGCATTGATAGCGGATGACAGGGACTTGATGGAAAGTGTTTTAGCCAATCCGGGTACCCCTTCCAGGAGGACGTGCCCCTGGGCGAGGAGGCCGATGAGCAGTCTTTCAACCATATAACGCTGGCCGACGATGACTTTGCCCAGTTCGAGGTTGAGCAGGTCTACGAAAGCGCTGGCCTGGTGGATCTTTTCATTCAGTTGACGGATATCGTACGAAGTATTTTCCATGCAAATAATTTTTCAAGTTCGCTAAAATAAACATTCTGCCCTAGAAACGCGGCCACCAATAGGGATCTCGCCGTTAAAATGCTGTTAAACTTGCTACGGTGGCTGATTTAGATCTTTTTGGCCGACCTGAACAAGAAGGCGACAAGTTAATAAAGCTGCTGCATATTTATATCATCTTTTTTTATCACGTACATTTGTAGGTGTATCCGGGGGCAGTAGCATTCCGGGGAAGGAATAAGTAAAAAATTAACTAACAAATCATTTAATCGGATAAATCATGCAGGAAGACTTTGCGCGGCGCTGGAATAAGGTAGAGGCGATGTTGACGGAGCGATTCGGGAAGAAGCCCAATATGGAAGCTATACTTTTCCTGATCGGCATACAGGAATTGGGAAATGTGAAGAAGAAGTTCACCAAGGAGCAGAAGCAGGATCTGATGCACGTGGCTACGTGTACGCTTTTGAGCCAGAGTGGATATTTTGAGCGGCAGGGTGTTGACAAGGAGGGATGGCCTCATTTCAGGGAGGTATCTCCGGTGCCTAAGATGGACATGCCTACACAGGAGCATTTCCTGAAAGAACATATCATTGCTTATTTTGACCTGGAGGACGAGACTTGAGGGCCGGTGTCGGCCACATCATTTTATAATTCAGATGACGGATATCAGGATCATACCTTTTCAGCTTTCTTTACTGGATACGCTTGTAACATTGGAGCGTACTACTTTCCAGGAGACATTTCCCGGCCTTTATACGGAGCAGGACCTACATGCTTTTCTGGAGGAGAAAAAGAGTGCGGCGGCATTACAACGGGAGGCGGCCCATCCGGATACGCGATATTACCTGTTGTATTACGGGGAAGAGGTAGCCGGCTATCTGAAGCTGAACCTTTACCAGCAGCCATATGACGGGACGAAACTGTCCGGGCCGGTGATGCAACTGGAAAAGATATACGTATTGCATGCTTTTCACGGGCACAAACTGGGAAAGGCGTTGATGCAAAAGGCATATGAGGTGGCGGCAGCGTATGGCATACAATCTATATGGCTGAGTGTGTGGGAGAACAATTTGAAGGCGCAGGGGTTCTATACGAAGGAAGGCTTCAGCAAGTTCGGGGATTACAATTTTCCCGTGGGCCAGCATATAGATCATGACTGGCTGTTGCAGAAAAGCATGGCTTAATAGTTTATCATTTCAACAGTTTATCATTTCAACACGCTATCATTCAATATGAAAAAATTGTTACTCTTTTCAGCCCTGTTGGTATTGACGGTGACGGCTATGGCTACACGTAAGGTGAAGGTGATCACCCCTTATGGTACGATGGTGATCCGGTTGTATGACCAGACGCCTTTGCACCGGGATAATTTCATTAAGTTGGTGAAGGCGCATTTTTATGACAGCCTGTTGTTTCACCGGGTGATCGATTCTTTTATGATACAGGGAGGTGATCCGGATTCCAAGCATGCGAAAGCGGGGCAGGAGTTGGGCAATGGCGATGTGGGGTATACGATCCCTGCGGAGTTCCAGCTGGACCTCTTTCACCGGAAGGGGGTGCTGGCAGCGGCACGGGAGGACAATCCGGCGAAGGCCTCCTCGGGAGCGCAGTTTTATATTGTGATGGGAAAGCGATATACAGATGCGCAGTTGGACAAGATAGAGCAGACGCGCTTGGGTGGGCGTAAGATCCCGCTGGATCAGCGGGAGATATATAAAACGGAGGGAGGTACTCCTTTCCTGGATCAGAACTATACGGTATTCGGGCAGGTGATCAAGGGGTTGGATGTGATCGATAAGATTGCGGCGGTGAAGCGGGATAAGAACAATCGTCCGTTGGTGGATGTGCCCATGAAAATCCGGTTGAAGCGTAGATTTTTGTTTTTTTAGCGGACCACTGTGGGAGCGATATTTATGTCTAAAAGGTTCATCTAAAATTGTTTATACCTAAAGGGGCGTTTTATTTTTTAGAATATCTTATTTGTGTACATTTACGGCACTAAACCAAAATAACTATGAATTTTCCAGATAATCTGCGATACACTAAAGACCACGAATGGGTTTTATTAGAAGGCAATACTGCCACAATTGGTATTACGGAGTTTGCACAACGCGAACTGGGTGATATCGTATTCGTAGATATTCCTACTGTAGGTAAGAAATTAGAAGCTGAAGATGTATTCGGTACCGTTGAAGCTGTTAAGACAGTGTCTGACCTGTTTCTGCCAGTAGCGGCCACTATCACTGCGGTGAATGAGGAACTGAATGACGAGCCTGAACTGGTAAACACGGATCCTTATGGTGACGGATGGATGGTGAAAGTAACGGTTGTTAATCCTAAGGATGTAGATGCGTTATTGAGTGCTGCAGATTATGCGAAACTGATTTCGTAGTCAATTGTTTTGAAATTTCCGGCAAGCTTCTTGCCTAATGATATTGCCAATGTAAGACAGGCCTGTATTATCCATGCGATGATACCGGCCTGTTGTTTTTAACTAATGTGGAGTGCCGGCATCTGTCCGGGTATTACATTTACTAATAGCGCGTCATGAGGATTCTTAGATATTATATGCCAGCGATCATTTGGGTTATCATTGTTCTGGTATTGTGTATATTGCCTGGGAAGGATATTCCTCATTCTCCTTTGTTTGAGAAGGTGCATATGGATAAGATCGTACACTTCACTTTATTTGCGGGAAGTGTACTGTTTATCAGCCTGGGATATTACTGGCATAAGAAGCGCATATCTGAGTTAACCTTTCTGACTATTGTATTGGTTGCTTCTTTTTATGGGTTAGCGATCGAGTTTATCCAGAAGTATTTTACCTCCAGCCGTAGTTTTGATATGAATGATGTTGCGGCAGATGTGCTGGGAGCTGTAGCTGGTATCTGGCTATTTAAGCTGGTTAAACGCTGGTTTATAGATAAGTAATAATCTCTCTTCTATTCCTGTTATTCGTTCTTGTTGTTGCTTGTCTGTGGGGCAGGCATTTTCTATTTATGTTTATTGCTATTCTTTTTTGTCTTTTACCACGATGTGGTGGTAAGGAGTGGATATACTATTAGAGAAACCGGGGATGTGAGTTAGCGGGTAGATATGAATAAGAAAATCCCTCCGGAAAACCGGAGGGAATGTATATCTGCTTATGAGAAATAAGTATATGTAATTATGAATTTTGCTTGTTGATTACTGGCCGGATTCTTTTTTCGCGTCGCTCTTCATCTTTTCGTTAGCGAAGATGGAGAATTCTACACGACGGTTTTGTGCGCGACCTTCTTCTGTATCGTTAGACGCTTTAGGTTGTCTTTTACCATACCAGAAAGCCTGTATACGATTAGCGGCTACGCCCTGATTGCGGAGGTAGTTAGCTACTGCGTTGGCGCGTCTTTCGGATAGGCCATAGTTGTATTCATCTGTACCTCTGCCATCGGTGTGACCTTCTACCCGTACGTAAGTATCAGGGTATTTGTTGAGGATCTGTGCCAGCTGCTGGATGTTTGACTGCGCTGCGGAGGTGAGGTCAGATTTATCGAATCCGAACAGTACGCCGGAGTCGAAGGTTACGTTAATACCTTCTCCCACGCGTTCTACTGTCGCGTTAGGGACTTCCTGTTTGATCTCCTGGGCTTGTTTGTCCATTTTCTTGCCGATGAGGACACCAGCGCCGCCGCCTACTACTGCGCCTATGATAGCACCGAGGGCGGTATTACCGGCAGCTTTACCAATTACTGCACCTACTGCTGCGCCACCACCTGTACCTATTGCGGCACCTTTTTTAGTATTATCCAGTCCTTGCCAGGTTTTACAACCGAATAACATGGTCATTGAGAGGACTATAGCTACTATCGCGTTCAAATTTTTCATTTTCGTCATTGTTTTGAGTTGCTTTTTTGGAGGAGTCAAAGTTAGTTAAAAGAAGGTATTCAAATACTTTGCCAATTTTACTTTTTGGGCACAACAGCCTGTTTCATAGGAAATAACAGGCATAAAAAAAATCGCAGATATGGTTTTTATCTAAATATTAACAATACGAATGGACAGTCCGGTGTTGGGTATTGGACACCGGACTGTGGACATTTTTCTTTATTAGTTGAAGAGGCCTTTGAGGAGGCCGCCCAGGCCGCCATCATTTTGTTGTTGCCCCTGTTGTTGTTGTTGCTGTTGTTGTGCGCCATTAGTGAGAGCGCTCATGATATCTTTGAGATCGACGTCGCCATCGCCATCTTTATCGAGGCCACCATTGGTGAGGCGTCCGAGTATGCCGGAGAGGTTGACGCCTTGTGCGCTACCACCGGTGAGGGAGTTGAGTATTCCTTCGAGGCTGAAGCTGCTGTTGCCGGGGTCATTGGTCTTTTTGACCAGGGAGCCCAGGACGGTGGGGATGAGGGTGGCGGCTAATTTGGTAGCTGTGCCCTTGTCGAGATTGAACTTTTGCAGTAGTGTTTCGACGAAGTTGCCCGATATCCTGTTTACCAATGGGTTTTGTTCGTTGACGGTGTTATTGTCTCTGCTTCCGAAGAGGCTGAGGAGTTGCGCGCCATTGCCGTTGGCCAGTTCCTGTTGGAGGCTGGTGGCAATAGACTGGGTAGCTGCGCCGATTACCGCTTCGTTTTGCTCATTGGGCACAGCGGGATTGTTCACTACAGGCTCTTGTGCCTGTTCGCGGACAAGTTGTAATAATTGATCCAGCATAATTATACATTTTAAGGTTGTGGTTCAAGAGAGACGATGGTGCTAAGCTTATCTGATCCAATGAGCGTGGATCAGCCCCATATGCTCATCATTGTTCAATGATATTTTCGACATGACTAAGGGGCAGTTAAAAGTAAGGGAATTCACCGGATTAAAAAAAAGACCATGGCGGTGGGCCATGGTCTTTTATCTGGGAGGGAGTCTATAAAGTATTATTGACCTTGTTTCATTTTCTCGGCATTTTCTGCGAACTGGAGAGCCTGGAGCATTTCTTGGATATCGCCGTTCATGAAGGCGTCGAGGTTGTAGATGGTCATACCGATGCGATGGTCGGTGATACGTCCCTGGGGATAGTTATAGGTGCGTATTTTTGCGGAGCGGTCGCCGGTGGACACCAAACTTTTACGTTGGGAGGCGATGGCATCTTCATGTTTTCTTACGGCTGCTTCATAGATGCGGGTACGTAACATTTTCATGGCGATATCGCGGTTAGAGTGTTGGCTGCGGCCTTCCTGGCATTCCACCACTACGCCGGTGGGGATGTGGGTAAGGCGGACGGCGGACTCGGTTTTGTTTACGTGCTGGCCACCTGCACCGGAGGAGCGGAAGGTATCCATTTTGATATCGGCTTCCCGTACGTCTACATCGACTTCTTCTGCTTCGGGGAGTACGGCTACGGTAGCGGCGGAGGTGTGTACCCTACCGGAAGCTTCTGTAGCGGGGACGCGTTGTACGCGGTGAACGCCGGATTCGAATTTGAGTATACCGTACACGTCGTCGCCGTTCACTTCTACTACTACCTCTTTATAACCGCCGACGGAGCCGGGCGTTTCGCTCATGATGCTGGCGCTCCAGCCTTTGTTTTCAAAGTAGCGGAGGTACATACGTAGGAGGTCTCCGGCGAAGAGGCTTGCTTCGTCGCCACCGGTACCACCGCGGATCTCGAGGATGGCGTTCTTTTCGTCCTGTGGATCTTTTGGTATCAGCAGGTTGCGGATCGCTTCTTCCTGTATGTCTTTTTGCTCGAGCAGTCCTTCTGTTTCTTCTTTGGCCAGTTCTCTCATTTCTTCGTCACCGCTCTCCAGCACTTCTTTATTGAAAGCAATTGCATCCAGTAGTTTCGTGTAGGCATCGTACGCCTTCACGATCTTTTCCAGCTGCCGGTACTCTTTACTCAGCTTGCTGAATTGTTTGTTGTCGCTTACCACTTCGGGGTTAGTAAGAGACATGGATACCTGTTCAAATCGGCCTTTTATAGCCTCGAGTTTGTCTATCATATATATCTTTGATGGTCAGATTATTCTATGGCACTTTTCTTATACAATTGATAATCATTCAACTAAAAGAAATGCCATGCCCTGACGGGATGCAAAATTAACACCAATTAAGATAAATACCGACAGTATGCCTGCCTGGATAAAATTAAAAGGGGATGACCTGTTTGACGGCTACCGGTTTCACGGTTCGGACCGGGTGCTGATATTAGACGAAAACGGGGTGGTATCGGATATTGTGTCCGTCGATATGGCGGGGGATGGGATACGCCGTTTTAGTGGTATTTTAAGTCCGGGGATGGTCAATACACACTGTCACCTGGAGCTGTCGCATATGCGGGGTATGATAGCGGAGGGGACGGGGTTACCGTCATTTCTTACGCAGGTGATGGAAGGCAGGGGTAGCACGACGGTATCTCCCGGGGTGGTGATGGCTAAGGCGGCGGCGGCCATGTGGGAATCGGGTATTGTGGCAGTAGGTGATATCAGCAATACAGCGGTGACCGTGGAGTTGAAGCAGCAAGGGCCTATGTACTACCATACCTTTGTGGAGAGCATGGGGTTTATACCCGGGGTGGCGGCGCAACGGCTGGCTCAATCGCAGGCCGTGTTCGAACAGTTTACTGCTATTAACGGGCCTTTACACAATACATCGCTGGTACCGCATGCTCCCTATTCGGTAAGTGCTCCTTTATTTGACCTGATCGGCCAGTTGCCGGACAATACGCCTATTAGTATCCACAACCAGGAATCTGCGGCGGAAAATGAGCTTTACCTGCATAAGACGGGGGCTTTCCTCGATTTTTATCAGCATTTCGGGATGGACATCAGTGGATTTGCTGCCCGTGGGCAAAATAGTTTGCCTGTTTATTTGCCGGCACTAGGGGGGAGTCCGTTGATATTAGTACATAATACGTATACGGATGTGTCGGATATACAATTTGCAAGGGAGCGGGAGCAGGCGACTTACTGGTGTTTATGTCCCGGTGCGAACCTGTATATAGAAGGGCGTTTGCCCGATATTTCCCTGCTTTACCGGGAGGGATGTGTCATTACACTTGGTACGGACAGCCTGGCGTCCAATCACCAATTGTCGATCTGGGAAGAGATCAGGTTGTTACGGCAGCATTTCCCGGCCATTCCTTTTGCCTCGGTATTGCAATGGGCTACGCTTAACGGTGCACGGGCACTGGGCATTGCAGACCAGTATGGAAGTTTTGAGAAGGGCAAACGGCCAGGGGCTGTGTTATTGCAGGAAAACAGTAAAATGATAGATATTTTTGCATTATGAACGATTTTTTAGCCCAGGCATTTTTAGGCAACCCGGTAAAGGACTACCTGTTGCTGATCGGCGTATTACTATTTGTTTTCCTTATTAAACGATTTTTGTCGAGGGGGGTTGCCTCTATCATTTTTGCCCTGGTCAAACACTGGTCGCCCGGACTGGAGCGTAAGGACCTGGTGAACCTGTTATTGCGGCCGGTGGAGTATTTTCTTTTGCTGATCACCTTTATGCTGACGATCAACCGGTTCCGGTTTCCACAACAGCTGAATGTTATCCTGTATAAACGCCAGCAGCATACTTTTACCCTGCAGCAGCTGACAGACGGGATATTGGAGATCATATTCAGCCTGTGTGTGATCTGGATACTATTACGGCTGATAGATTTTGTGACGCTGATACTGGAGAAGAAGGCAGATCTGACGGAGGATCAGACGGATAACCAGTTTATTGTTTTTTTCCGGGATTTCTTCAAGGCCATCATATTTATACTAGGGGTGATGGTAGTGGTCCGTATCATTTTTGGTGCGGGTCTGGTGGAGAAACTGGTAGCCGGTCTTGGTATTGGTGCGGCAGCCCTGGCATTGGCGGCCAAAGAGAGTATAGAGAACCTGATCGGTTCGTTCATTATCTTTTTTGACAAGCCTTTCCGGGTGGGAGATACGGTGCGGGTGGATGCTTTCCTAGGTACGGTGGAGAAGATAGGGTTGCGCAGTACACGTATCCGCACGTTGGAGAAGACATATGTAACGGTACCTAACAAAAAAATGGTGGACAGCATACTGGATAACCTGAGCCTGCGTACGCAGCAACGGGTGTCTATGCGGCTGGAGCTGGCGGCGGAAACGCCTGCGGCTAATGTAACGTTGTTCTTACGGGATGTGCAGGGTTTATTGAAGAACAATCCTAGTATACTGAAGGATTTTACGGTGAATCTCCATGATTTTACTAAGGATACCTATGTGATACAAATCATTTATATGACCTATATCCTGGAGGGTGGTCGTTATAATGCGCTCCGGGAGGAGGTGAACCTGGCTATTATTAAGGCCATGGAGCAACATGATATTAAACTGCCCAGTACCAAGGTGGAGATCATAGAGAACAAGCCCTAACGGTATACTTTGCCTATACGAATGATACAGGAGAATTAAAGGAAAGGTGGACCGATACTATACTTTACTTATACGAATGATATAGGAGAATTAAAGGAAAGGTGGACGGGAGATATAGGAAAGGGGGTATGGGGTATTGCCGAAAAAGGACAGGCTGACCTGCGGAAGGGGTACTTCTACAGATCAGCCTGTGATTTTTATAATAACTATTCTTTGTCTTTCTTATTCATTTTCAGGAGGATACGTGCCAGATCGCTTTCGACAGTTTCGGTTACATCGCCGGAGATGCGACCTTGTTCTTTACCATCTTTCATTACGATGAAGGTGGGTACTTTTTTGATCTTATAGTCGATGGGAGCGCCTGTATCCAGTTTATTATCTGCGCCGAAGAGGAGCACTTGCTGCTCGGGATTGCCGGCGAGGATCATTACTTTATAGAGTTGAGGGAGAAGCTTGCGGCTGCTTTCGTCGGTGGTGTTTACCACGGCTACTATGTTAAATCCGGTTCTGTTGGATTTGATATAGTTAACCATGGCGTCATTGGGTTGGTATTTATTCACCCCTGTATAAAACCAGGCGTAAGCGTTGTCGCTCATCAGTGTTTTCAATTCTATTTTGCCTTTGAGTTCTTTGGCGCCATCCTGGGCCCAGGCAAAAGAAGAAAACAGCAAACCTCCGCCGAGTAATAATGTCTTTAAACGCATAAACTTTGTTTTATAATTGATCTTTCAGTTCTGTCAAAAATCCTCTTACTTTTAGCAAAGCCTGTACCATTTCGAAATTACGGGCGGCTAATTTGCGATCTTCTTTGAGTTTTTGCTTTGCCCCTTCGATGGTATACTTTCTTTCTCTAAGGAGGTGATAAATCAATTTCAGGTGGTGTATATCTTCCTGCCGGAACAATCGGTCTCCTTTCCTGTTCTTTTTGGGTTGGAGGATATCGAATTCGTTTTCCCAGTAGCGGATGAGTGATGTATTCACTCTGAACATGGCAGCTACTTCACTGATCGAGTAATATTGTTTATCCAATGTCATGTTATCCAGGTCTTTGATCACGTGCGGATCATCTCCCAGTTCTTTTAATGATTTACGGCCTCTTTTTTTTCTATCGGAGGCATGTGGTGTTATTGTTTCTTCCTCTTCTTTTACCGGCTGCGGTGTGTCCTGTTCCTTCTCCTCATGCACTTCCGGTCCTTTTGATTTAGGATGTATCACTGTCACCTGCTGCGTTTGCGTAGTAGGTTGGTGTGATCTATCGGGAGTTGAAAAAAGGTCCAGTTGTTGATGCATATGGCAAATCAATTATGGATTCAGTGGATAAAGTTAGGTAAAATTACACCACAGACCATCTATTAGTCCGCCGGGAGGGGGGAGGGGTTCCGGGCGGGTTGGTGACGGCTGTTATGATTACTGTATGCCGGGGGTTATGTTCTCCCGGTATTCTTATAACGATATCTTGTTGTCCTTATTGAGTGGGCCATAGCGAAGGCGCCATGGGAGCGGGTGTTAAGGCAATGGACCTTAGTCGAATGACTGGTTGCCAGAGCGGGCGATCTTGAGCATGCGATCGAATTCTTCCGGAGTGAGGTCATTGAAGAAGAAGTAGACGGGGTCTACTTTTTCACCATTTTTCATCACTTCGTAGTGGCAGTGCGGGCCAGTGGATTTACCGGTGCTACCTACCCATCCCAGTACATCTCCTCTTTTTACGGCCTGGCCGGTGCGAACCTTGGTACGGAGCATATGGCCATATAGTGTTTTATATCCGTATCCATGGCGGATCACGACGTGGTTACCATAGCCTACGTCGCTCAGGCTGGCTTCTTCTACGGTACCGTCGCCGGTGGCGTAGATGGGTGTACCGCTAGGGGCAGAGAAGTCGAGGCCGGCATGGAATTTTACGGTTTTGTATACCGGATCGATACGATATCCGAACCCTGAGGCGATACGGTTCAGGTCTTTGTTGGCCACGGGTTGGATAGCCGGGATGGAGGCCAACATTTTCTGTTTATTTTTTACCAGGTCGTCGATCTCTTCATAGGATCTTTCCTGGGAGCGGATACGAGCCGTAATATCTTTGAGCAGGGAGGCAGTGCTGGCGATGATCTCGCTGCTGGGGAACGACTGTAACTGATTGAGTTCGGCATCCCTTTCTTTTTTGCCCAGGCGGGCGCTATCGGGGATGGGGGATGCTTCGAAGATGACCCGGTATATCTGGTTATCTCTTTCTTCGAGATCTGCGAGCTGGGCATTGACTTCGGCCATTCTGCCTTTAAGTCCCTCGTATTTTTCCTTCATATTATCCAGCTCCTGGCGGAGGGATTTCTCCTTAGGGGAGTCGAGGAAGCGGTAGGCGACGGAGAGGAAGAGAATACCCGTAACGATGGCAGCGGACAGGAATCCCAGTATACGCAGGACCTTGACCCGTACTGACACTACGAGTTTCTCATATTTGAGGGTTTGGGTATTGTAGAAATATTTGACCTTCTTCATGAACCAGGTTTATGCTTTGTCGGGACGCAAGTCCTAACGTCATTCCTTCAGTTTTATTTCCGGCTGGGGGCAAACGCATGGAAGAACGGGGATTGTCCGGATAGCTGTGACAGCCATGTAAGCAAGTATAGCCGCTATTTCCTTTGCTATTTTGAATAATCCTACAGGTTTCGATATTTTTGCACTCCCTGACCTGAAAGCACCTGCCTGGAAAGCAGGTGTGCAAACCTACTAGAAATAGCCTGAACAGGCAACCTTTTGAATGTCAATTTTATAAAGACTTCAACTGGTTTAAAATACAAATTAAAAGCAAAATCAGGTCCGGCAAAATTATAATAATTTCATATACATATTAACTCGCTTCTATTATTTTATGACTGCATCCGAGATCCGACAGCAATTCCTGGAATTTTTTGCTTCGAAGGGACATCATATTGTGCCTTCGGCTCCTATTGTCCTGAAGAATGATCCTACGCTACTTTTTACCAATGCGGGGATGAACCAGTTTAAGGACTATTTCCTGGGGAACCGAGCGCCGGCGTATACCCGGGTGGTGGATACGCAGAAGTGTCTGCGTGTGAGCGGTAAACACAATGACCTGGAAGAGGTGGGTATCGATACTTACCATCATACTATGTTTGAGATGCTGGGTAACTGGAGTTTCGGGGATTATTTCAAGAAGGAAGCGATCGCCTGGAGTTGGGAGCTGTTGACAGAGGTGTACAAGATCCCGCAGGACAGGTTGTATGTAACTGTATTTGAAGGAGATAGCAAAGAGAACCTGGAAAAAGATACGGAAGCGCATGATCTATGGAAGCAGCATATAGCGGAGGACCGTATCCTGATGGGTAATAAAAAGGATAATTTCTGGGAGATGGGAGACACGGGTCCTTGTGGTCCTTGTTCGGAGATACATGTGGACTGCCGGCCGGATGCGGAGCGGGCGGTGGTAGCAGGTCATACATTGGTGAATGCGGATCACCCCCAGGTAATAGAGATCTGGAACAATGTATTTATGCAGTTCAACCGGCTGAAGGATAAGAGCCTGCAGCCGCTGCCTGCGAAACATGTGGATACGGGTATGGGCTTTGAGCGCCTGGTGAGGGTATTGCAGGGTAAGAGTTCCAACTACGATACGGATGTATTTTCCGGTACGATTGCCGCTACAGAGCAATTGACCGGAAAAAAATACGGTGGTACTGACAATAAAGCGGATGTGGCTTTCCGTGTGATAGCGGATCATATCCGGGCGATCTGTTTTACGATCGCAGACGGGCAACTGCCATCCAACACCGGAGCCGGCTATGTGGTACGTCGTATCCTGCGCAGGGCGGTACGTTATTATTTTTCATTCCTGGATCAGAAGAGTCCTTTGTTGCATGAGCTGGTGCCGGTACTGGCAGTACAGTTTGCCAAAGTATTTTCCGAGTTGCAACAGCAGCAGGATTTTGTGAAGAAGGTGGTTTTTGAAGAGGAGCAGAACTTCCTCCGTACGTTGGATTCTGGTCTGGGCAAGCTGGAAGTTATTACTACTGATAAAGACAATGCTAAAAAAGAGATAGGCGGCAGTATCGCATTTGAGCTGTATGACACCTATGGTTTCCCTTTGGATCTGACTATGCTGATCGCTTCAGAAAAAGGATATACCGTGGATGGAAAGGGGTTTGAAGCAGAGATGCAGCAGCAGAAGGACCGTTCCCGTGCCGCTACGGTGCTGGATATGGGAGACTGGACGGTGCTGGATGAGAGCCAGGGTTCTGTATTTGTGGGATATGAAATGTTGGAGCTGACGACCCAGGTGAACAAATACCGTAAGATAAAGGCGAAAGGCAAAGAGCAATACCAGCTGGTATTAGGGCAGACCCCTTTCTATGCTGAGAGCGGCGGACAGGTAGGAGACACCGGTGTGTTGGTGTTTGGCGATGAAAAGATCGTGGTGACCGATACTAAAAAAGAGAATGACCTGATCGTTCATTTTACCAATCAGCTGCCGGCCAACATACAACAGCCGGTGAAAGCGCTGGTAGAGAAAGGAACGCGGAAGGATACTGCACGTCATCACTCTGCTACGCACTTATTACATGCGGCTTTGCGGCAGGTGCTAGGTACACACGTAGCGCAGAAGGGCTCGCTGGTGAATGCCGACTACCTGCGTTTTGACTTCTCTCACTTTTCCAAGGTGACTGATGAAGAGCTGGCACAGATAGAATCTATCGTTAACGAGAAGATACAGGAGAATATTCCGGTGGTGATCAAAGAGCTTCCTAAGGAGGAAGCATTGCAGTTGGGGGCGATGGCCTTGTTTGGCGAGAAATATGGGGATGTGGTACGTGTGGTGATCATGGACCCTGCCTATTCTGTAGAGCTTTGCGGTGGTACGCATGTGGCCAATACCGGAGAGTTGGGGCTGTTCAAATTCCAGTCAGAAGGTGCGGTGGCTGCCGGTGTACGTCGGGTAGAAGCGTTAACGGGGCAGAAAGCGATCGCGTTTGTCAATGAGCAGTTACAACAGCTAAAAGATATCAAGGCTACATTGAAGAATGCGAAGGAACCTGCCAAGGCCATTGAGAGCCTGGTACAGGAGAAAGCGGCGCTGGAGAAGCAGCTGGAGGTGCTGGAGCAGGAGAAACTGCGTCAATTGGCCAGCGAGTTGCGTCAGCAAGTGCAGGTGATCAATGGCATTAACTTCATTGGTCAGCAGGTAACTGTATCCAGTGCAGATGCGTTGAAGCAACTTTGTTTCAACCTGAAGGGGCAAGTTGACAATCATGTGTTTGTATTTGTGGCTAATATCAGCGGCAAAGCTGCTGTAGCTGTTATGCTTTCTGAGCACCTGGTAGCGGAGAAAGGCTGGCAGGCACCTAAGATCATTAAAGAACACATTGCGCCGCTGATCAAAGGTGGTGGTGGCGGACAACCCTCTTTTGCTACGGCAGGAGGACAGGATATAAGCCAATTGTCTGCGGTGGTACCGGCAGTACAGGCATTGCTGTAAGAAAAATACTGAATACGGTGGGGAGTTGTTCCTGGTCATTTACCAGGGATGGCTCTCCACCTTTACTTTTTCACATTTCTTTAACCCCGAAAGACCGGCCGTATTGTCTTTTAACTTTTTCTTTGCCCTCACTGCCCCTAAATTTGCCCTGCGCATTTATACATCATTCTAAAAACTCAAATAATAAATTATGAGCAAGTTATTGCAACTTCTTGCATTGGCCGGCTTAACCAGTTTTACCCTATCCACTACGCAAGCGCAGGATATTAAAAAGGATAAGCTAGGGGAATATGACGAGATCGTTATTAAGTCGCCATCAGACAAGGGAGGTAAGGTAACCGTTGAGGTAAAGGACGGAGAGGTATTGATCGACGGTAAAAAGATCAATGAATACAAGGACGGTAATCTGTCTGTTTTTTTGCGGAAGGTAAAGCCTGTGGATGGGAATACGCATCCGTTTAACCAATCACAGGAGGGAGGAATGGATCTTTTCGGCGACAATGACGAACTATCTCCTGCTGTTCCGGTGAATAAGGCAATGCTGGGTGTGATCACGGAGAAACAGGAAGCTGCGGGCGTTACGGTGAAAGAGGTAGCGAAGGGCACACCAGCTGATAAGGCAGGTATTAAAGCAGGAGATGTGATCACGCAGATAGATGCCGACAAGATCAATGAGCCGAAGGAGTTGTACGAGAAGATTGGTACGAAAGAGCCGGGAGATAAGGTAACGGTTACTTATGTACGCGATAAAAAAGAATCACGAACAACAGCGACGTTAGAGGAGCGTAAGGTAGTGAGTGCTCCGCGGGAGTTGTATCCTCGTGGTGGCAATGACAATGTGTTCCGTTTTCCGATCCCGCGTGGTAATGGCGGTGGTTTCCGAGGCTTCTTCAACAATGACGACACCCGCTTGGGACTGTCTGTACAGGATACGGAAGACAACAGTGGGGCGCAGGTGTTAAGCATTGCGCCGGGAAGTGCGGCGGAGAAGGCTGGGTTTAAGAAAGGAGACATTATTACTGCGTTGGCCGACAGCAAGGTGACCTCCTCAAGGGATGTGACTGCTACCTACCGGGATTATAAAGATAAAGGCCAGCTGAGTGCTACTGTGAAAAGGGATGGCAAGGCACAGACCTTACAGATCAAGGTACCTAAAAAGCTGAACAAAGCGGATCTCTAGCAGCAGCTTTAGAGAGATTCTGTCCTCCCGCATCTCCTGTCGAGACAGGATGTATGCGGGAGGATTTTTTATTTCATCATTTTTTTTAGGAGGCCTACTTTATTACCATAGGGCGGGTATTTCACGGGTACATCGAGCCATGTGGCTGTTTTCATCACGCCTTTGCGGTGGGTGAATGTTTCGAAGCTGTAGTAGCCATGGTAGCGGCCGATACCACTCAGGCCGGTACCACCGAAGGGGAGTTCCTGGTTGGTGAAATGGGTAAGCGCACTATTGACGCAGCCGCCCCCGAAGCGCACCTGTTCGAGCAGGGCTTTTTCCGTCTTGCTACGTTTGGTAAACACGTATAGTGACAATGGGTAAGGATATTGCCGGATGAGCTGTATGGCCTGTTCGATATTATCGAACGGGAGGATGGGCAGGATAGGGCCAAAGATCTCTTCCTGCATAAGAGGGGCGGACCACTGTACGTCTTCCATGAGGGTGGGTGCTATATAGAGGTCTTCTCTATTGGTATTTCCACCGGTGATCACACGTCCTTGCGAGAGGTAGGCAGCAAGAGCATCAAAGCGGTTGGCATTAATAATCCGGGCGTAGTCAGGGCTATCGGCAGGATTATCGCCGAAAAAGGAGGTAATAGCTTTCTGCATTGCTTTTACCAGATCGTCCCTGACGGCGCGGTGTACGAGTACGTAGTCAGGGGCGATGCATGTCTGTCCGGCATTCCAGCATTTTCCCCAAATGATACGTTTGGCGGCCACCTCTATGTTTACTTTGTCATCCACGACACAAGGGGATTTACCACCTAGTTCCAGGGTGACGGGGGTAAGGTGGGGGGCGGCCATTTCCATGATCTTTCTGCCTACGGTGGTGCTTCCTGTAAAGAAGACGTGATCGAAGCGGCACTGCATCATTGCTGGTATCACTTCGCTACCTTCTCCCTGGACGACGGCAATATATGCCGGGTCGAACGCTTCTTTTATGATCAGTTCCAGTACGGCAGCGGTATGGGGGGCCAATTCGGATGGCTTGAGGATGGCGCAGTTACCGCCAGCTATTGCGCCGACAAGGGGTGCGGCGAGCAACTGGAAAGGGTAGTTCCAGGGACCTATCAGTAGGGTGAGTCCCAGCGGTTCCTTATATATCCGGCTACGGCTGGGATATTGCAGGAAAGGGCTGGTTACTTCTTCGGGTTTCATCCAATGTTTGAGATTTTCTAGGGTATTATTGATCTCATCATAGATAATCCCTACTTCGCTGGCATAGGCCTCCATAGCGGGCTTACGCAGATCTGCATGAAGAGCCTGCATAATGGCGGCTTCATGATTATGTATGGCCTGTTTCAGTTTTTTCAGCTGTTGTTTGCGGAATGTATAGGAGCGGGTAACTCCGGAGGCGAAATAAGTTTGCTGATCTGTATATATACGGCGGAGGTCCATGTCCTGCATTTTAGGTGATCTATTATAAGCTGCTCTGCGTTATTCCTGAAGTTACTTATTTCTACTGAGCCAGGGCGACTGTATTATCTATGCAGCCGAATAGGGCGTTTAGACGGGAAAACTTTATTTAATATATTTGTGAGAATCAGTTTTTGGCAATATGAGTACGAGTATAGATTTCAATAAATATGAGGCGGTAATAGGGCTGGAAGTACATGCACAGTTACAGACCGACAGCAAGCTATTCTGCTCAGACAGTGCCGCCTTCGGAGGTGCGCCGAACACACATATCAGCCCTATTACGATGGGGCATCCGGGTACGTTGCCCAAGCTGAACGGCAAGGCGGTGGATTATGCGATTAAGTTGGGGATGGCCTGTCATTGTACCATTGAGCAAGAGAATTACTTTGCTCGCAAGAACTATTTTTACCCGGACCTGCCTAAAGGGTACCAGGTATCTCAGCATACGGCGCCTATTTGTACGGGAGGGTATGTGACCATACCGGTTGAGGGGGGAGAGCGATCTGTACAGCTGAACCGTATCCACATGGAGGAAGACGCCGGAAAATCGTTACATGACCAGGAGCCTGACTATACGATGGTGGACTATAACCGGGCGGGGGTACCGTTGGTAGAAATTGTTACCGAGCCGGATCTGCATAGTGGAGATGAAGCATATGCCTACCTTACTGTCTTAAGAAGGCTGGTACGTTACCTGGAGGTTTGCGACGGTAATATGGAAGAGGGCAGTATGCGTTGTGATGCCAATATCTCTGTTCGTTTGAAAGGGGAGCAGGGGCTGGGCACTAAAGTCGAGGTGAAAAATATGAACTCCATCCGGAATGTCAAGCGTGCTATTGAGAATGAGATCGTTCGCCAGATCACTTTGCTGGAAACCGGGGGTACTATTGTGCAGGAGACCCGCAGTTTTGATGCATCTAATGGCAGTTCTTTTTCGCTACGTTCCAAGGAAGAGGCTAACGACTACCGTTATTTCCCAGAGCCGGACCTGGCACCATTCCGTGTTTCGGAGGAATATATTACCCGCATACGTGCTACATTACCTGCACTTCCCGAAGAGCTGGTGGCACGTTATACGAAAGAATACGGCTTATCAGAATATGATGCTCATGTATTGACCGATGACAAGGCCACCTCAGATTATTTCAATCTGCTGACGGGGGCTAATGCTGCGTATAAAGCGGCGGCCAACTGGATGTTGGGGCCTGTTAAATCTTATCTGAATGAGCATTCGTTGTCAATCCAAGAATTTGCATTGCCGCCATCCGCATTAGCGGCATTAATACAGCTGGTAGAAGAAGGGAAGGTGAGCTTTTCCATTGCTTCGTCCCGTATCTTTCCGGAGCTGGTACTGAATCCGGGCAAAGCGCCTATCGACATCGCTACCAGTCTGAACCTGTTGCAGGATAATAATGCTGACAATATCAGTCCTATCATCGACCAGGTATTGGCAGCTTACCCCGATAAAGTGAAAGAGTTCAGAAGTGGAAAGAAAGGGTTAATGGGGTTGTTCGTCGGAGAGGTAATGAAATTGTCCAAAGGCAAAGCGGACCCCAAACTGACTAACCAGTTACTTGCCGAAAAGCTGAAAGGATAATTACAGCCAATAAAACGTGAAATTATATAGCCGGAGAAGGCAGCCCGCGATTGTTTCCTTACTTTTGACGATATTATACCTGGCGGACAGAGTAATGGAGCATTCCTGATTTTTCTGCCTTCGAATAAATAAATTGCTATAGACATGAAGAAATACTTACTATGGATTGCCGCCGCGATAACACTGGCCAGTTGCGGAGACCAGGCAGAAAAAGGAGATTTTAAGATCACCGGGCATCTGAATAATGCACCATTAGGACAGGTAGCACTGGAGGAACTGACATTGAAAGAAATAAAGACAGTAGACACAACCACATTGAAGGATGCCAGCGGTAAGTTTACTTTTAAAGGTATGGTACCTGAGCAGGGGCTGTATCGTATTCGTTTTGGTAATGGTAAGTATATCCTCCTGTCACTGGACGCAGGTGATATGAAGATAGATGGTGATTATGATAACCTGGAAAAGATCACGATACAGGGTTCTGAAGCATCTGTTGAACTGCAGCAGTTGCTGAATGACATTAATGACAAGAGCAAGCAGATGACCGAAGAGATGAGGAACGTGGACAGCCTGCGTAATCTGCATACTCCTGATAGTCTGCTGGAGCCTAAGATCGAACGTATCAAGGGTGCACAGAAGGCTTTCCAGCAACATATCCTGGATTTTACAGAAAAAACCAACTCCCCTGCCAACGCCGTATTTGCACTTAGCATGCTGGGCAGCGATCCTAGTATATTGTTAGAGAACAAGAAAGTACTGGATGGTGTAAAAAAGCGTTTCCCTAAAAACACCTTTGTAAAAAGCCTGACAGATAGGATCAGCGAAATAGAAACCGCATCCAAACAAACCGGTGGTGGTGCTGCTGGTGGTGGTGAAGAAGAGAGCATGACCGCCGTAAAAGTAGGCGACGTAGCTCCTGACTTTACGCTCCCTGACCTGACAGGTAAGACGGTAAGCCTGAGCTCATTCCGTGGCAAGTACCTGCTGGTTGACTTCTGGGCCAGCTGGTGCAGACCCTGCCGCATGGAAAATCCCAATGTAGTGCAGGCTTGGCAGCAATTCAAGGATAAGAACTTCGCCATATTGGGTGTATCTCTGGACAAGCAAAAAGGAGCCTGGGAAAAAGCGATAAAAGACGATGGACTCACCTGGAGCCATGTGAGTGACCTGAAATTCTGGGAATCTGCAGTAGTAGGCCTATATGGCATACAAGGTATTCCTACGAATTTCCTTCTGGACCCCCAAGGTAAAATCATCGCGACAAACCTACGTGGTGAAGGCCTGACCGCAAAGCTGAAAGAAGTACTCAAATAATAAATTATATTCCTCAAAGGAGGGCTGACTTAAGAGTAAATATACTTTTAAGTCAGCCCTTTTTCTTTGCGGCGCTCTACTCATGTGTCTTTACTTAAATTCACTGCTCAAATTGTATGCGTATGGCCTATTTCCAACAATTTACGTTTAAACAGATTGGCTATCTTCCTCTCCGGGAAGATCTACAGGAGCAATTGCAGGGCCAGGATATCCGCAATTTCATTAAGATCGCGTAAATTGGATGAAGCAGGCGTAAAGGTAACAGCGGTACGGTATAACGGTATGATCCACGATTGGGGACTGCTCAATGCGTTGGCGAATGAGGCAGCCACTAAGGCTTCTATACAACAGGCAGGTATAGCTATAAAAAATGCGCTACAATAAAACAGCGAATTACTAAAGTTGTCAATTTGACAATAAAAAACGGACTGTTATTTAAACAGTCCGTTTGATGTGCGTGAAATGTATAAAGGCAAGTAATATTTAGTAACAATAAGGGCCTCTCTGATCGAGAAGGTCCTATTTTTATTTTAGTACCCAGGATTTTGTTTAGTATTTGGGTTGGCATTAATTTCTTCCTGTGGTATTGGCAACTGGAATTTCGGGCTATTTGCCGGCAGTTGTTTGTTTGTAAACTGTCTACCGGAGCCGTCAAAAGCATCGCCGAAGTCAGGGCGGTTAATGGGTAAGTTCTTCCTTTTCAGGTCAAAGAAGCGGAAAGCTTCAAAAGCCAGTTCGCGCCGTCTTTCGTTTGCTATTTCTGCCTTAAGCGCATCGCCGGTACCTGTGTAAGGGGTATTACCTCTAATCCTGTTATCTCTTAATTTATTCAGGTCTGCCTGCGCAAGCGCATCCATTCCCAGCATGGCATAGGCTTCAGCTCTGTTCAACAATACTTCAGCTACCCGTAGATACTTAAAGTCTACAACATTGGCATTACCAGTAGCACGGCCTAAATATTTTGTAACGTAGTAAGAAGTGAGTGATGCAAAGGTTCCCCTTTTGAATGTTGAAGACGAATCAGGTGAGGAAGGATATTTTGCTCTTACGTCTTTTAGTGTATCATATAGCTGTGTCAATCCACGGTTAGCGACATACTCGGATCTAACACCCTGGCTGGAGGCCTGGCTATATAATACGCCAATGGCGATTTTGTCTTTGTCCAGCATTTTTATTTTAAATAATACGCCTACTTCTGTCTCATCTTTCCATATCTTCGGGAAGTCAGCCGTATCTGCAGGATTACCATTAATTTTAAGGGCTTCGGTGGAAGCATCAATAACCTTTAGCCATTCTTCACGATATAGGTATACCCTTGAGAGAAGACCATATACGGAAGCCTTGTTAAGTCTTCCTACTCCATTATTACTTGCAATAAGAGGTAAAGCATCTGTCAGGTCTTTTACGATCTTATCATAGACATCTCTTACTTTATCTCGTGAAGGCTGAAGATCAGCCCCGATGGAGGTCACATAAGAAACTCCCAAATCATCCGCTGTTGCAGACGTGTAGCTTTTCCCATATAGTTTCACTAGGTCAAAGTGTACCAACGCTCTCATAGCCAATGCTTCGCCCTGAATATTATTTTTTTCTGCGCCGGTAACTACTTTGTTCTCTATATTGGCCAATATACTATTTGACCTAAGAATGATATTGTATGCCTGCAGATACAGGTTCGATGTATTATTACTATTGTAGGACCAGCTTTGTAAGGTAATAAAGGTGTTTCTACCCACCGAGCAAGTGATAACGTCATCCGCCAGTATATCCCCTAACAGCAGCCATTCACCATCCGTGTATCTGGTGAGGGGAGTTCTGCTCGGAAATCCCAGGCCTGCTAGTCCAGAGTACATACCACGTACTGCATTTTGAAAATCAGAAGGCAGGTTAAAAGCGATATCATTGATAAGGCCGTCGTAGGGTAGCCTATCTAGTTTTTTTGTGCATCCAAAAAGGAGCAGTACACCAGCAATTCCAAATGTCAGTATATTCTTTTTCATGATTGATAGTCCGTTTTTGTTAGAAGGAAACATTCACCCCAAAAAGGATGGTCTTACTCTGCGGATAGCTGAACAATGCAGCTACACCATTGGTATTGGAGATACCGGTTGATTCAGCATTACCAATGCCAACTTCCGGATCACCATAAAATTTTGTACGTGTCCAGAGGTTTTGACCGGATACGTACACACGCAGCTGCTGTATCCTTGCTTTTTTAAGGATATCGGTAGGTACATTATATCCAATGGTTACGTTGCGCAAGCGTATATAGTCTCCTTTTTGCAGAAAGCGATCAGATACAAAGGTCGTTTGTGGGCCGAACGCAAGAGGTTTTGGATTTTCTAGGTTATCACCTGGTTTTTTCCAATAGTCTGCGGCTCTTACATCCATCTGAGATGTTACTCCAGCTCCATCACTAAAAAGGTTTTGTTTCATGTAGTTGAATACATAATTACCTCCAGAATAGTAAAATTGTAGTGCGAGGTCTATACCCTTAAACGACAATGATGTATTTATACTTCCATAGTATTTAGGTAATGGAGATTTTTTATCGATGAATACGGCATCTCCACCATTGTATTGGTTAGTAATCTTACCATCTTTTGTATACCACTGAGCATCCCCATTATCAGGATTTACGCCTTTCCAGCGATTCATATAGAAGTTGTACACAGGTCTACCAACTGCGAGGCGAGTCAAGCCATCTCCAGATGGTACATCTCTCTCACTATATAATTTGGTAATCTCGTTATTATTTGTGGTAATGTTAGCACTAATGTTCCACGTTAAGTTCTTTTTGCGTATAACATCATACCCTAGTGTTATTTCAAAACCCTTGTTCACCATTTCTCCAATATTTTCCCACCTTACTGCATATCCTGTCGCCGCAGGTTTTGGTACCTCGAACAACAGATCAGTCGTTTTTTTATGATAGTATTCGATATTACCAGTTAGCCTGTTATCAAACAAACCGAAATCAATTCCAACGTCATAATTCATATTCTTCTCCCAGGTCAGGTTGGGGTTAGCCAGCTGTTTGGGAGCAGACGACGGCTGTGCATTATAGCTGATGAACCTGTATAGGCCAAGCGGGAGGTAGTTATTGATACCATCCGAAGTAGGCAACCCGAATTCGGCATTACCGGATGTACCTATTGCTGCTCTTACTTTCAATTGGTTGAGTACAGGTATGTTCATGAACTTTTCTTTGGCGACGTCCCATCCTGCGCCAACCGCCCAGAAGGTACCATACTTTTTATTTGCGCCGAACCGAGATGATCCATCTCTACGAACAGAACTCTCCAGGAAGTATTTCTCGAGATAGTTGTATTTAACCCTACCAAAAAGGGAAAAGAGTGCCCAATCGTACTTAGTCGTATTTGTCGTCAAAGGTACAGCAGCATTAATCTGAGTATTTACAATTGGGGAGGGAAAACCTTTACTACCTATATTATAACCCCAGTAATTATTTTCTGTAAACTCAGTACCTGCGAGGATGTCAATGTTATGTTTTTCGTTAAAAGACTGTATCCAGTTCGCTGTATTGGTCCATATTTTATTGAATTCGCGATAGCCATTATCTGTTTTAGATCCTTGAGCTGTTTTGTCGCCCACAAATTGATCGAGGAAGGACCCCGGTATCACATAGTATTCTCTGGAATAGTCTATGAAATTCAAGCCCAGTGAGCTTCTTATTTTCAATCTTTTAAAGAAATTGAATTCTCCAAATATGGATCCGAGTCCCATGATCTTGCTGGAGAATTCGGGTTGGTTGATCGTTGCTTCTCCTATACTAAGGCCCTGATGTGTAAGATTCCAGGAGCCATCTTTATTGAACTCCGGCTCATAGGCATTATAACGATACATGGCGGTGTAGGCGCTCTGTACGTTAAATCTTTCGCGGGAGATATTTTCTTTTACGTAACCTACGTTGAGGGTATTTCCGATTTTAAACCATTCTTTGGCGTTGTATTCAATATTGAGGCGACCGCTTTTTCTATCGAAGAAGGAGCCACGTACGATACCATCTTCACTCCAGCTATTGAGGGTAAAGTAGTAACGTATTTTGTCGGAGCCGCCGGCAAGTGTCAATTCATGTGTACGGAAGGGGCCTTTATTGGTAAGTAGTTTTACCCAGTCTGTTTCATTTTCTGAAAGGCCATTCCATAGTCTCTGACGATCTGCGTCGGAGATATTGAACAGGGTAGCTGTATTTGCAAAACCATTTCCTCTCAGCCAGGGTATTACGTAAGAGTTGCTAAAGCCCAGGTCGTATTCATATTGTAGTTTCTCCCGGGCGTTCATCAGCTTGATATCATCCTTGGTTTTGGATTTGACACCATACTGGAAGCTATAGGTCAGTCTCGGACTGTTGACAGCTCCTCTTTTAGTACTAACGATGATTACGCCGTTGGAGCCTCTGGAGCCATATATGGATGAAGAAGCCGCATCTTTCAGGATAGATACATTTTCGATATCATTTGGATTCAACAAATTATAGTTATCCAGGCTTACGGGTACTCCATCTACTACGATGAGCGGTTCCGAGCTGGCGTTGATGGAGCTTGTACCTCTGATACGGATAAAGCCACGTTGTCCCGGGCGACCGTTACGTTGAGTGATCTGTACCCCAGTGGCTTTACCCTGGAGGATATTATCAAAGGATGCCATAGGTACCTGGTTGATCTCTGCGGATTTTACCGTAGCGATTGCACCTACCAGGCTTTTACGTTGGCTGGCGCCGTATCCTACTACTACATACTCTCCGAGGTCCTGGCTGCTGGTGGAGAGGGTAACATCGAGGTGATTGCCTGTGATATGGAGTTCACGGGTAGCATATCCTACAAAGGTGAACACCAGCAGGCCTGGTTTTTCGGGTACGTTAATTTTGTAGTTCCCATCTATTCCTGTAACGGTGCCGACTGTAGAACCTTTGAGCTGTACGGTAACACCAGGCAAAGCAGTACCACTTTGGGCATCTGTTACTTTCCCGGTCACGGTTCGTGTCTGGGCAAGTGCTTGTAAGGTGCTTACGGCGAAGATGAGCCATAAGAGTAAACCTCTTTTCATAAGCAAATTGGATTTAATATTGGATATAAAACATTGACAGTCATGGGCAAAACATTAACATAACTCAATAGGGTGCTGCCAATCGATGTTGTACAGGTGAGGTAGGGTTGCTGCTACAAATAAATGAGGCAATTAACAAATCATCAGCTACAATAGGTCCCCATATAGTCTAGCATAGAACTATTTCCCCCAATTTTCGGATAAACCCAGTGTCATTAGAATCTAGCGGTATTCTTTAGATTTCGGTCTTCTTCTCGTAATTAACAAAGAAACTGGCAATTCACTTGCACAAAATATGCATTTAGTGCCATACCGCCAACTACCACTTTAGTGGTATAGAGAAGATAAAGGGGTAAAAAAAGGGCGCTTTCTGTTCGAAAGCGCCCTTTATATATGGCAATTGCCTGGTTATTATTTAACATCCCACCATACACGGTCAGTGACGAGTTTCTGGCCAGGGAAGTTCGTGTTCCTGGTGATCTCAGAGTTAGGATAGAGTAATCTAACTGGGAATTGGGCACCGATGGTACTAGTTTCGCTCACTTTGAAGAAGTCAGGGAAACCGGTACGACGCCATTCCGTCCAGGCTTCGAAATTCTGCAGGCCGCACATTGCGAAGTATTTCTGGGTGATGATCGCTTTGATCTGCTGCGTTGCATCTGTAGGCCATTTACCAGCACCTGCGATGTAAGCAGGAGCGGCGGTAGCCAGGTTAGTTGCAGTAAAGCTGGCGGTGATACCTTGTGTATACAGATCACTGGCGCTACCGACACCATTGGACCAACCTCTCTGTACTGCTTCGGCTTGCAGGAAGTAGCTTTCTGCAGCGGTGATGAACTTAACCGGAGCTACAGAGGCAGTAGAAGCCAGGTCAGCCAGTGGGTTCGCACCAACCAGTGCATTCGGGAAGGAGGTCTCGATGTTAGGCTTCAGGAAGCTTCCTTGCGGGATGCTCACATATTTGCCTTGTTTAGTGGTATCGTAGTAGAATCTGATACGAGGATCGGCATTAGCTACGAACTGGTCCATTGCAGTGGAGCTAGCTACCAGGTTCGGTGTTCTGCTCAAACCCACCATTTCTTCGTACAGGGGGTTAGAGTTACCACCAGTAGAAACGTATTGGATCTGTGCATCTTTAGCCAGGAATACAGCGTTTGCTTTGTAGAGCTCTTCTGCTTTAGCTTTTGCGACAGCAGGTGCTATTTCAGACAAACGAAGCGCAGCACGCAGTTTCAACGTGTTAGCGAAAGCTTTCCAGTCGTTGATATTTCCTTTGAAGATCAGGTCTTCTGTACCAGGTTTAACCGGTGCATTTGCGTTGAGTAGTGCAGCACCCTGATCTATCATGCTGAAGATGGCATCATATACATCTTTCTGGCTATCGTATTTCGGGTTACTGTTGGCAGTACCTTGGTTCGCTTCTTTTACCGGAATATCACCAAAGGCATCTGTAGCCAATTGTGCATCATATGCTTTCAGGATGAGTGCGATAGCGGCGTGCTGGCTGAACTGAGGATCTGCTTTTTGAGAGATGATCAGGTCCAGGTCAGCCCATGCATCACTGTAGATTACTCTCCAGGGACGATCGAAGTCACCATTGGACAGTTGATAACGATCTACGCTTCTATACTGGGAGCTGTTTCTGTTCTGCGTCCAGTACTGGCTGTAGAAGCCACCATATATCTGGAAAAAGTTACCAGTTACCTGTCCCAAGGCAGCTTGGGTAGAAGGCAATACGAGTCTTGGGTTGGCATTTTCCGGGTTGTTAGGGTTTTGGTTAACATCCAGGAACTTTTTACAACCGCCCAATGTCGTTGCTCCGATAATTAATGCCGTGAGGGCTATTGTGATTTTGTTTTTTCTCATGTTGGAACGATTTAACCTTGTAAGCACTAGAAGCTAACTTTTACGTTAACACCAAAATTTCTCAAAGAAGGCTGAGCGGTGAAGTCGAAACCTTGCAGGTTACCAGCACCGGCAGAGTTTACCTCAGGGTCAGCAAACTTGTTTTCTTTAGCAGCCCACAGGAACAGGTTATTACCAAATATACCCACTGTGATATCTCCGAAAGGAGTTCTGTTTAACGTGTGCTTAGGCAGTCTGTAAGACAGGCTGGCTTCACGCAGTTTCACATAAGATGCATCTACAACGTTCTGGCCATCAGGCAGTGCATTGTAGTAAGCTTGCGGGCTAAAGTTTTTATCCGTATTCACTACGATCTTTCCGCTAGCATCTTTGTAAACAGAGTTAGGGAATATTTGCGGATCACGGTTGCCGCCAGTAATAGCAGAAGTACCGTTAAACGCGGTGATGTTTTTAGTACGGGAGAAGAACTTACCACCTTGTTTAGTATCGAATAATACATTCAAGCTCCATCCTTTATAAGTGATGTTAGTACCCCAGGAAGCCTGGTATTTAGGGTTGTAAGAACCCAGGAATACACCGGAAGAGGTTTTGAGTGGCAGACCGCTGTTAGGATCTACGATCACACGGCCTTGGTCATCACGTTGTACATCTGTAGAGAAGAAGCTACCATAAGGCTGTCCAACTGCTGCTACTGACATAGTGGTCAGACCACCGAGTGATATCTGAGAGATACCGTCCAGCAGTGACAGTACTTTGTTCACGTTGCGGGTATAAGTACCATACACTTCGATGTTAAGACCGTAAGAAGTACGTACGGGAACACCGCGCAATGCCAGTTCGACACCTTTATTCTGGATTGTACCAGCGTTTACCACTTTGCTGGTGAAACCAGATGCTTCTGCGATAGGAATTGCCAGGATCTGGTTTTTAGACTTGTTCTCGTAGTAAGAGAAGTCTACGGAGATTCTGTTATCCAGGAAGTTCAATTCGGTACCTACTTCGAAGGCAGTAGTGATCTCTGGTTTGAGGTCAGGGTTACCGATAGTACCACCCAGTGTCAGACCTGGTACGCCATTGAAGGGGAATGTGGTGTTACCGAAACCGCTCTGAATGATTGTTCTGTTGAAGGTGGTAGTCAGCAGATAAGGATCAGCGTCTGCACCCACTTGTGCCCAGCTGGCGCGAACTTTACCGAAGTTCAGTACGTTGGCGAAGCTGGTACCCTGGAACAGTTCAGAGAATACGAATGAAGCGTTTACGCTAGGGTAGAAGAAGGAGTTATTCGCTTTAGGCAGAGTGGAAGACCAGTCATTACGGGCGCTCACACCTAAGAACAGCATGCTCTTATAATCCACGTTCAATTCTGAGTACAAACCTACCAATCTACGGATGGTGTAGTTGTTGGTGCTGTTTACAGGACCATTACTGTTTGCCAGGTTATACCATTCAGGTACAACGAGACCGCCAGTAGCGTTGGTAGCACTGTTCAGGCTTGTAGTCTGACGTTGACGGATGTTATTACCTACCATTAAGCTGGCGTGGAAATCTTTACCGAAGTCTTTTTTCGCGGTGATCATCAGGTCGTGTACGATCTCGCTCACGTTGAAGTTATTTTCTTCGTAGCTACCTACCTGGTTACGTTGGTTACTTACCTGGCTGTAGTTACCACTGGTTTCATCAGCAGGTGACAGGTTGAATTTAGGATATTTGAAACGACGGCGATCTGCGTATACGTCAGCACCTACTCTTTCTACTACATTCAACCATTTCAGCGGATCGTAGGTGAGGGTAAAGTTACCGAACACCCTATCCACATCATTCAGGTTCTTATAGTTTTGCAGGATATAGTACGGGCTGGTAGTGTAAGCACCATAGTATCCATATCTATTGTTACGGAGAATACCGTTTTTGTCTACATAGCTACCGTAGCTATAAAACTTGTTATTCAGGTCGCCCATTTGGTCGATAGGAATATCGCGGGGAGTCTGTAACAGGTTATTATAAACGGAACCAGGACCTTGACCGCCCTGCACCATGTTGGAGTTGATCTTGTTATAGTTGATGGATACGGCTGTCTTGAAGTTGTTGCTCAGTTCAGCGCTACCATTGAAGCGGATACCGTATTTGTTGTAGGTATCGGAGCTACCGGGCATTACTCCATCGGAGTTGAGAGAGCTCAATGCGAGGAAGTAGGTAGTTTTTTCGCCACCACCGGAAACGGAAACGTTATTGTTAAACGCGCGGCCCAGTTCGAAGAACTTTCTGATGTTATTCTTTTGAGCGCTATAGGGTTTAGTCAGACGTTCGCCATCAATTTCCTGGCCCCAAGGTTTGGTTTGGCCATCGAATTTCGGGCCCCAGCTGAAGTTTTCTTTAGGATCGTAGTCCCCATCAGAACCTTGACCATATTCATTCTGGAAGTCAGGCAGTTTGAGGATGTTAGAGAAAGTAGCTGTAGAGTTTACAGTGATCTCGCTCTTTTTAGCCCCTTTTTTACCGGATTTGGTTGTGATGATCACCGCACCATTTGACGCACGGGAACCGTACAATGCGGCAGCAGCGGGTCCTTTCAGTACCGTCATAGATTCGATATCATCAGGGTTGATATCGTTACCGCGGTTACCGAAGTCAATGCTGCTCAGGTTGTTGGGACCACCTGTAACACTGGAGTTGTCAACAGGGATACCATCCACTACTATCAGTGCCTGGTTGCTACCTGCTACGGAAGAACCACCACGCAATACGATCCTGGAAGAACTTCCCGGAGCACCAGCAGTGTTAGTAATGTTCACACCGGCTACTTTACCAGTCAGTGCACTTAATGCGCTGGTGGCACGACCTTGTGTGATCTCTTCTGCTTTCACAGTAGGTGCTGCATAACCAAGGGAGCTTTTATCCCTGCGGATGGCATTAGCAGTAATTACTTGTTCATTCAGTTTAGTTACATCCAGGTACATAACAACGTTCAGCGTGTTGGAGTTCCCTACTTTCGCTTCCAGTTCTTTTAAACCTACGGATTTGAATACCAGTACAGCAGCACTGCCATCTGGCAATTTGATGGAGTAAGCACCATCCGGGTTAGTTACAGCACCTGTGCTTGTTCCTTTTACGATCACCGTTGCACCGATAACGGGCTGTCCATCGTCAGCAGACGTAACTCTACCATTGATGGTCCGGCTTTGTGCAAGTACTTGTCCTACCAGGAACAGGGCAGACAGCAGGAGAAATAGACCTTTCCTCATAAGCATGTGTTGTTTCCGATTTTGATTCTGATTAATGAAGTTGTTTACTAAAGTGATTGAATTACAAGCAGGGCCAGGCCCCCTATTTTACGTCCTAACAATAAAATGCGTTCTAACAATTGAAATCTACATACAGGATCTGTTCTGGAGAAAAACAACCATCTACATGGCGAGAATGTTACTCACTTATCAGGTATAAGTAGCGAGTAACTATTACAATGGCCGTCCTCATAAGCAATTCCATGTCGATTTTGTGTGTTTAACTTAAAATTAACGTTCAAATATATGTTTTTTAACAAACTCTTTAGCTTAAATAACACTTAAATAACACGTTTTGAAAAACCGTTTAACTGTTTTTTAACGTATGAATTTATTTATTGTTACAATTTTTTTAAAATAATATTTGGGAGGAATATATTTAGCGTATGATAATCAAATTAATTGGGCAAACATTACGGGCTAAGCAAAAAAAAGCAAGCGGCAGGAATACCGCTTGCGCTCATCAACCAAAATCTAAATCCAGATTAAAAGGTTAACCTGACTAGTTTAATTTTAATATCACTGGCTTCAACTTTAACACTAAAGTACCCTTTCCGGTAGGGACATACTAGTCCTCTCCCGGCTGTTTGGACGCAGCCATGTCTCTTAGTCCAAATGGAGCGGGAATGTCTTCAGTAGTTGCAGTAGTGCCGGAAACATCTCTTCATTCCGGTGGTTATACCGGAATTCACATTCTTTTAGATGTAAATAAGCGGTGTTACGATTCAGCCCTTTAAATTTGGCCAACCGGTGTTTCGTCAATGCCCAAAAAGCATCCAATTCATCCGATTGCTGCCTGGCTGTTAGAGAAAGTTCCTGTGTGCCGCTATGCAGGCGATACAGGCGATTCTGTCCCAGATCAACCACTCCGCTGAATAAGCGGATCTGCTCGGCAGCTCCCAAAGTTTCCAACACAGAACGTCCACGCGTCAGTGTCAGTATCATAGCCCGGCTTACATCCGGCAGGATTTCCGCGTGCAGGCGGCCACCAGATTGATAGATACCAAAAATAACCGGCTTGGTGATACGTTCCACTTCCGTTTTAGTCGTAACGGCTGTGTCAGGATGGTGAGCATGCTCGTGCCGGTGGTGACCGGACGGCTTGACATAAATATCCGGTTGCAAAGATTCGCAATACCGGGCTATCTGTTGTCTGATCTTCTTCAGATAGCTGTTAATAGTGACCCGGCTTACACCGCTGATGCTAGCAATTTGCGTGGCCGTGAGGTCGTCGGAGAACAATTGCAGTATCTCCTTAAATTTGCGCTCGGACAAATGAGCTCCCTTTAAGTACTTGTTTTTCATGAACTAGAGGTTAAGAATGGCATTATAAACCTCTTACTTTTTCATGGGTATATCATATCCTTTTATACAAACGGCTAAATGACTGGGATGAATGCTGGGCACTAGATTATTTTACTCAGCGGCTCATTCCGCCTACCTGACACAATACAGTGCTGGTTATCAAACTATTAAAAACCCTAAATGGGTACGTTGACCGGGCTTTTTTTACTTAGGGTACCATTCACACAATTCCGCCGATTTTCCCTGCTTTTACCTCATTATTTTTATCTTGACAGCCTCCGCTGCCGCTTAAAACAAGAAAGGGCGCTGTCACTGCAGCGCCCTTTCTTTAGCATCATATATACAGGATCTTTTACTTATCCGTATCGTTCAGTCCGATTTGTTTCATTTCCATATCCTTCTCGTCATCCAATGTATTCCACAGTTCTTTCTTTTTGGCCTTTTTCATCAGCGCCTTTTCCATCCATAGCAGAAATGCCGGTAATACTGTCAGGTTGGTGATCATCGCCATGATCAAGGTCAGGGAAGTAAGCCACCCCAGCGCTTTGGTACCACCAAACTCAGAGAAACTAAAGATCATGAAACCAGCGAAAAGTATCAGGGACGTATAGATAATGCTCAATCCCGTCTCGTTAATGGTCTGTTTTACCGTAGCAGAGATATCCAGGTTATGATGCGGTAACTCCTGTTTGAAGTTGACCAGGAACCTGATGGTCACGTCAATGGCTATACCGAGGGCAATGCTGAAGACCAGTACAGTCGATGGCTTCAATGCGATTCCCATCCACCCCATTACACCGGCGGTAACGGCCAGCGGAATAACGTTGGGCACCAGCGAGATAATAAGCATACGCCAGCTGCGGAACAGGTAAAGCATACAGAAGATGATCAACACAAATGCCAGTAAAATGCTTTCTGTCAATCCATTGATGATAAACCGGCTACCTTCCAGGAAGATGATACTGGTTCCGGTGAATGTTACCGTATAGTGCGCCGTATCAAAGATTTGGTTCACATGAGGTCGCAGGGAATCTAGTAGCATAGGTAACCGACGGGAACCAACATCTGCCATGTTCACGCTCACCCGAGCGATCTGCCGGGTGCTGTCCATAAAGGAGGAAACCAGCTTTGTAAAGGTAGAAGCACTATTATTACCGCTGCCTTTCATCCGGAGATAGGGTGCCAGGAAGCCGATATCAAATTGATTGGGTACACTATAGTTGGTGCTGTCGCCATTGTAATAGGCTTGCCGGGCAAACTTAATCCCTTCTGCCACCGAAAGCGGACGGGCGAAATCCGGTTGCGATACGATCAACTGTGTCAGTTCATCCAGTTTATTCAGCGTTTGCAGCCCGACCACACCGTTCTTTTTCTTCGTGTCGACAGCGATCTCCAGTGGCATCACTCCCCTGAAATGATGCTCGAAAAACTTCAGATCCGTATACAGGCGATCGCTTTTAGGAATATCGTCCAGCATATAACCCTCCGGCTTCAATCTCAACATCCCCAGTATTGCCATTATCACCATCGCTGTTGTAACAATGTAGATCCAAGGGCGGTATTTGAATACCAGCGTGTTCAGTAATTCCAGTAACGCACGGAACAATTTATTATCCAGGTAGCTGGTATGTTTGGTCTTCGGAGGAGGCAGATAGCTGAGTACCGCCGGCAGGAAGATGAATGATATCAAGAAGATGAACATGATATTCAGTCCAGCTACGATACCAAACTCTTTCAGTATAGCGCTTTTTGTAAAATAAAATACTCCAAACCCGATTGCAGCGGTGATGTTGGTGAACAGTGTCACGATACCCATACGCTGGATCATACGCACCAGCGCTTCTGTCTTGTTACCATGTTTGGCGTATTCGGTATGGTACTTATTCAGGAAGTATACGCAGTTCGGAATGCCGATCACTACGATCAGCGGGGGAATCAACCCGGTGAGCAAGGTGATCTTGAAACCGCAAATGGTGATCGTCGCTACTGACCAGATCACTCCGATCGCCACCACGATCATCGACATCAATACCCCGCTGAAGGAACGGAAAAAGGCAAATAATATCAGCGCGGTAAGTACGAACGATATCTTCAGGAACAACTTCAGTTCATCGGCTACTTTGGTCGCCATGATAGTGCGTATCAATGGCAATCCGCTCATTCTCACCTGGGTATTGTGTTTAGCACCGAATGCATCCCCCAGCTCCATGATACTTTGTACTACTTCTATACGTTTGGCGGAGTTCATCACTTCTTTGTTGATGCGTACTGCCATCAGATAGGCATTGGTCTGCGGATTGTATAGCAGTCCCTGGTAGAAGGGGAGGGAACGGAATACGCTGGCTAAGCTATCCAGGGTAGCCTGGTTATTGATCGGGGCCTGGAAAAGGGGCGCAGCGGCTAGTTTTTTTGTACTATCGTTTTTGGTGAGATTCACGGCTACCGGTACACTAAGTATATTCTCTACCGCCGCAATCTTTTTGATATCAGCGTTGAGTTGTACATAGTCATTGAAAAAAGTAGTGGTGAAAAAGCGGTCCGTTTCCACGCCGATCACCATCATATTACCATCCTCGCCAAACATAGATTTGAATGCCTGGTATTCCCGGAATTTGGGATTGTCTTTAGGGATGGCATTCGTGAATTCATATGACAGCTGTACCTTGCTTCCAAAATACCCCATCACGGCGGTGCCCGCCAGCAGTAAAATCAGTAATGGTAAACGGAATTTTAATACAAAACCGGCTAAGCGTTGCCACATAAGGAGCTTTCAATTTAGTAAATGGCGTAAAGGTAATCAAAGTTGCCCATAATCAGATTTGCGAATTCCAACATATGTACGCACCCAAATGTTTGCGATCACCGGGTTATAAGCGTGTTAACAGACTATATTAAAAAGAGTATTTTTGACTCTATGCGCCGGATTTCCCTATTCATCTTTTGCTGCCTTTTGCTGCGTGTTTCCTATGCACAATTACCTGTCGGACAATGGCGTACTCACTTTTCCTATGGACAAGCCCGGGGGCTGGCGATCACTGCCAGCCGACTCTATTGTGCTACCGCTTCAGGACTTTTTTCGGTAGACCGGTCAGATCTCAGCATCAATCGCTATGGAAAGCAGGATGGCTGGAAAGACACAGATATCAGCGCCATCGCGCTCGACGAAAGTGCGGACCTGTTGCTGGTAGCTTACCGCAGTGGCAGTATTGATCTGCTAAAAGGCAAACAACTTTACCACTTGCCGGAAATCCAGCAGCAGCCCGTTCCTGCCGATAAGACCATTTACAGTATTTATCTGCGAAATGGATATGCATATATCAGCACTGGCTTCGGGATCGTGGTCATTAATCTCACGAAAATAGAAATTGCGGATACCTATATTATCGGAGAAGGAGGGGCTTACACCCCATGTTATACCGTCAGCAGTGACGACACTTATCTCTATACTGCCACTGCGCAGGGTATACGACGGGCACCATTACAAGGTGTGAATCTTGCCAACTATCAGCATTGGAATACCCTGGCTACCGGCTTGGCGCCAGGAGCGGCACAACAGGTGATACGTGCGGGCACACAGCTGTTCTGCCGCCAGGGACGGTCGCTCTTCCGGCTACAAGGTGCACAATGGACCTCCTGGTATACGGGCAGTACTTTGCTGGGTAATGTGTTTGCTGACAAAAGCCGGCTGCTCGTCTGTCAACCTGCCGCCCAACGGATACAGGTATTATCAGCAGACGGACAGGTCCAATTCACGCTACAGGATACACGCTTGCTCAAAACACCGGTACAGGCCTGTTTTGCAGATGAGGATATCTGGATCGCCGATGCTCAAAGTGGTCTGCTCCGGTATCAACAAGGTACGGTGGCCTCATTTAGCCCTAATGGCCCTGGCGGACCTGTTTCGGGTGCTTTGTATTTCGCCGGCCCAACACTATGGGCCAGCGCAGGCGCTGTAACAGACAACTGGCGGGCGACGGCTACTCCCGCAGCATACTACCGGTTTGAAGCGGAGCAGTGGACAACCTTCGACTCCATTACCCGGCCGGCCCTCAAAGAAGTAAAAGACCTGATCTCGCTGGCTTACGATCCTTTATCTTCCCGCTTATATACCGGCTCCTTTAGCGACGGCCTGCTGGCATTCGCACCAGACGGCACATCCACACTTTATCAGCAAGGATATATCCCACCTGCCCAATTACCGGCAACAGGCTATCGCGTAAGCGGTATCACCGTAGATGCAGCCGGCCATCTCTGGATGACCAGCTACGGGGCAGCCACCCCATTGGGGGTAAAGACAAAAGATCAGCGATGGCTGACTTTTCGCCCTCCCTTTCTGCTGAACAACAATGCCGTCAGCCAATTGCTGGTGGACGATTTCGACCAGAAATGGATTGCCTCCCCTGGTAATGGGCTCCTGCTCCTGCATCATGGCAATAGCCTGGAGAATAGTGCTGATGACCGCTGGAAACAATACGGCCTCGGCATGGCACAGGGTGGATTACCGGCTAATGATGTGTATTGTATCGCTAAAGATAAATATGGCTGGATATGGGCCGGCACGGGCCGGGGTATTGCTATTATGCCTTGTGCGCAGGATGCCTTCAACAGCAAAGGCTGCAGCGCCTACCTGCCGATCGTACAGCAAGACGCTTTCGCGGGCTACCTCTTACAAAATGAAACGGTCCTGTCTATCGCCGTCGATGGCGCAAATCGCAAGTGGGCAGGTACCCGCAATGGAATATGGCTCATCAGCCAGGATGGAGATAAGATACTGGAACACTTTACGACAGATAACAGCCCACTACCGCACAACCGGGTATCCGGCATTGCTATAGATCCGGTGAGCGGAGAAGTGTTTGTTGCCACCGACGGGGGCCTGGTATCGTATCGTGGGACAGCTACCGAAGGAAGCGATACTGCAGGTGTACAACCAGTAATGGTATTTCCTAACCCTGTGCCTTCACAATATGGAGGTACCATCGCGATCAAGGGCCTGGTAGACAATGCACAGGTAAAAATTACCGACATCAGCGGGAAGCTGGTTTTTCAGACAAGGGCCTTAGGTGGCCAGGCTGTCTGGAATGGGCTGGATTATACCGGTCATCGTCCGCAAAGCGGCGTATACCTGGTATTGGCAGCCAACAACAGCGGACAGGAACGCATCGTTACCAAAATAGTGTTCATCCGGTAAAATAGCTGTTTCTTTGCAGGTGCGTTACAAACGGTAAAGCACCTCCCAGGGCATGTTACATAAAACACACGGTATAGTATTAAGGGTCGTAAAATATGGCGAAACCAGCGTTATCGCAGCTGTCTTTACCGAACTATTCGGCATGCAGTCCTATATCGTGAATGGTGCTCGCTCCTCCAAACCGAAGGCTGCCAAAGGCAATCTGCTACAGCCAGGTAATATCCTGGATATGGTGGTCTATCACCAGGAACAAAAGAACCTGCAACGTATCTCAGAGTACAAACTGGCTTATATCTATACCAACCTGCATTTTAATATCATCAAGAACACCGTAGCGATGTTCCTGATAGAGCTACTACAGAAATGTCTGAAACAACCGGAGCAACAGCTACCGCTTTATTACTTCGCCGAGCAGACCCTGCAGATGCTGGATCAGGCGGATGCACCTACCGCCGCCAATATTCCGCTTTTCTTCACGCTGCGACTAGCCGATCACCTGGGTTTCCGGCTGAATGGTCACTTTTCGGAATATACCCCCTTTCTTGATCTGCAGGAAGGCATGTTCACCGATCTTCCTCCTCACCATACTAATTACCTGGATGCTACCAATAGTGAGTTGACAGATCGTATCTCCCAATGCACACAGCTATCCCATCTGGGTAGTATTGGGATGAATAAAGACCAGCGCAGAAAGTTATTATATGCTTACCTGGAGTTCTTCCGGCTGCATATGCCGGATTTCGCAGAGTTACATTCCCCACCTATCCTGCATGAAATATTAGATGCTTAAATGGTGATCAGCGTTGTATCACCCCTTTGGGACCATTCTCAATGTTATATAGCAGCTGTATATCATTGCCGTCATATACGGCATAGGAGAAGTAATTCATCCAATCGCCCAGGTTAATATAGCGACTCTGCGGACCTACTGGCAGGTCCAGCGGCAGATGACGGTGTCCGAACACAAAATAATCGTAATGGGTCTGTTGCAAGATCTCTTTGCTGTAGATAGCCAGCCATTCATTCTCTTCACCCAGGAATTTTTCCAGCTCCATGCCTGTTGCAGCACGGCTCTTATTACTGAAATAGTTGGCCAATGCCATACCCCAGGAAGGGTGTATGATGCTAAATAGAAAACGGCATACCGGATTACGGAACACCTTTTTCAGGAACTTATATCCATGGTCACCGGGACCTAACCCATCCCCATGGCCTATGTAGAACAGTTTATCACCGATGCGGTAGGATTGGGGTTCGTAATATACCGGGATATCCAGCTCCGCTTCAAAATAGCCATCCATCCACATATCATGATTGCCGATAAATACGGAGATACCTATACCACGATCGCGGAGATCAGCCAGTTTTCCAAACAAGCGGGTATATCCTTTGGGTACAACATGTTTGTATTCGAACCAGAAATCGAATATGTCCCCAACCAGGAAAATGTGTTGTGCATCTTCGGCGACCTTATCCAGCCATTTAACAATGGTCTGTTCCCGTTGCCTGCTGGCAGCGGGATTAGGAGCACCCAAGTGAAAATCTGAAGCAAAATATATTTTCTTACCGGTGGGAAGTGCGATATCCAGCATCGGGCAAAAGTAACTATTATTGAATAATTCCGTTTTTCATCTCCTGGTAGCCCGCTTCAATATCGGTCAGATTAGCTTTTATCGGATCATTTTTGCCATCGAACAGGAATATCTCCCAGGCATATTTGGGACGATTCAGGTTGATGTCGAGCGTAGTGCCGTTACTTTTGACAAAGTGCAGTTGATACTGGCTGGTCTCCAGTATTTTCATGCCTTGCTGACGCAGGTACTGACGCGCCTGTTGCAGGGCGGCTGCATTGGCAGCTGACAGCTCTTTAAAATCCTTTCCGAAGGACTGTTGCAGTTCATTCATTTTGCCGGCGCCTGGGATATAGACCACTGCACAGGCTCCTTTTACTTCCAGTATCCCTTCTACAGGCGCATTGGATTGCGCGGCACCTTGCTGTCCGGCAGGAGAGGTGCCACAAGCAGCCAGCAGTATACACATTACAGGGATGACAAAAAACCGTATCATATGTATTAGCAGTCGTTAATATTAAAAGAACAGCGCATGAGTTTCTCACGCGCTGTTTGCAAATTAGTTATTCTTTTTTCAAACCTACCGGAACGTTTACTCGTCGATCAGGAATACATACACTTCTTTGGGTCCATGTATCCCTACCACCAGTGTTTTTTCAATGTCGGCGGTACGGCTGGGGCCACTTGCAAAAGAAATGGCAGATGGCAGTACGCCGTTATATTTTTCCTTCAGTTTGTTGATAGCATCTTTAAGATCGAACACCAGCTGATGCGTATAGGCGATCACCAAGTGTACGGGTGTATATACAGGCAACGTACGACCGGAAGGCTGGGCCGCACTCAGTACAATGGTACCAGTACGGGCGACCAGGAGTTCGCAATCGGTGATGGCAGCATCCGCATCGTGCATATCTCCCTGGTTCAGAAATCCGAACTTCCCGGATTGCAATACAGCGAGCAGCGCAGGAGTTTGGCAATGTATGTTATGCCAGTCCTTATGTGCAGCCAGCGCCTGTATATTTTCCAGCAATTCTGCTTTGCCGGTGCAGAATATGAACTTTCCCTGTAACCTGGCAAATTCTTCCGCAAACTTCATCTCCAGCCCTTCGTTCTCCGTCTTAAAAACGGAATTGTTGCCCTCCGAATTCGGGAAGGGCAACTGTACCGATTGGCTTAATGCATTTCGTACTCTCTTAAGAATATTTTCCTTGGCAGGAGAAACGTTCATATCCTATTAAGCATTAGCTGGTGTAGGTAACGGATTGATGATATCTGTAGGATGTACTCCATCAGTACTCATACCTTCCCTGTTGAGCACATGCTCTTTATGCGTATCGTAAGGCCGTTTACCGATCAGTCTTTCCAGGTCCGCCTGATAAAGAACTTCTTTTTTCAGCAGTTCCTGTGCCAGGGCTTTCACCTGTTCGATCCTTTCGGTCAGCAGCTTTTTGGTCCTGACGTAAGCTCTGTCTATCAGAAGGCGCACCTCTTCATCGATCAGTTTAGCCGTCTCTTCGGAGTATGGTTTGGTAAATGCCTGATCGCTGTTAGGATCGTAGAAAGACACATTACCTACTTTTTCGTTCATACCGTATACGGTCACCATGGCATACGCCATACGGGTGATCACCTGCAGGTCATTCTGGGCGCCGGTAGAGATCTTACCAAATACCAGGTCTTCTACAGCACGACCGCCGAGGGTCATACAAATATCGTCCATCAACTGTTCGGTATTGTACAGGTACTGTTCTTTAGGCAGGTACTGCGCATATCCGAGGGCAGCCACACCACGCGGTACGATGGTCACTTTCACCAATGGGTTGGCGTGTTCCAGGTACCATCCGCATATAGCGTGACCTGCTTCATGGTAAGCTATTACTTCTTTCTCTTCAGGAGAGATGATCTTGTTTTTCTTTTCGAGACCACCGATCACGCGATCGATCGCGTCGTTGAAGTCTTCCATTTCCACCTGGGTCTTGCCTTTACGGGCAGCGATAAGGGCAGCTTCGTTACACACGTTGGCGATATCTGCACCTGCGAAACCAGGCGTCATAGAGGCCAGCTTTTTGATATCCAAATTAGGACTGGTCTTGATCGGCTTCAGGTGAACGTCGAAGATGTGTTCGCGGCCAGCCAGATCCGGTTTGTCGATGGATATCTGACGGTCGAAACGACCGGGACGCAGCAGTGCGCTATCCAGTACGTCAGGACGGTTGGTAGCAGCCAGAATGATGATACCACTATCGGTGCCAAAACCATCCATCTCCACGAGCAGCTGGTTGAGGGTATTTTCGCGCTCATCATTGCTCATCATCACGTTTTTACCCCTGGCGCGACCGATAGCATCGATCTCATCGATGAAGATGATACAAGGAGCTTTCTCCCGTGCCTGTTTGAACAGGTCCCTTACACGGCTGGCACCTACCCCTACGAACAGCTCCACGAAGTCAGAACCGGACATAGAGAAGAAAGGCACCTGCGCTTCCCCAGCCATCGCTTTAGCCAGAAGGGTCTTACCAGTACCCGGAGGGCCTACCAGTAACGCACCTTTTGGTATTTTACCACCCAGAGAGGTGTATTTCTTTGGATTTTTCAGGAAGTCTACGATCTCCATCACTTCTACCTTAGCTTCATCAAGACCGGCTACATCATTGAATGTGATGTTCACACGGGTACCTTTGTCGAAGAGGGTAGCTTTGGATTTACCGATGTTGAATATACCACCGGGACCACCACTGCCACCGGCAGGACCACCCATCTTACGCATGAGCAGTATCCAGAGGCCCACGATCAGGATGATCGGGAGCAACAGTTGTATAAATGGCTCAAACCAGCTTTGCCGGTCCTGATATAATACGTTTACACGATCCTCAGCGCCCAGTGCTGCCTGTGCTTTGTCCAGATCAGCGCGGAAACCTTCTTCGCTACCAATGTTGAATACAAAGTGAGGGCCCGGATTGGTACCAAAGCGCCCTTTGGACACCTTGTCATACTTAGGATCGTTCAACCGGTCTTTTTTAATATAAACCTCAACGTATTTCTTGTTAACTACTATGAGCTTGTCCACATCTTTGGTGGGCAGCAAGTCCATCTGGAAATCTTTGAAACTGATCTCTTTAGGCTGGGAACGGAAATCAAAAAAGTTCATAGCTAACAGGGCAATGCCTATAAAGGCATACACCCAGTATATGTTGAACTTTGGTCCTTTCTTAGGCGATTTTTCTGATCCCCTATTATTGTTTATGCCTCTTTCCATAATCTTTCACTCCTTTACGGATGATTTATTGCAATCGGAATATTGATTTAAAACTAGGGCCGTTGCGTTTTTGTTGGTCTGTAGTCCTATTCGTGGTGATCCATACGGCCAGCATCACTCCACATTTCTTCTAAATTGTAAAATTGTCTCGTCTCTGGCTGAAAAGCATGTACCACCACATTCACATAATCTACCAGTATCCAATGCTGGGCAGTATACCCTTCATGCTTGTAGGGTTCCTCCCCGGTGTGTTTATACACTTCCTCTTCCACATAGTCAGCTATCGCTTTTACCTGCGTAGTGGAATTGGCCTCACAAATGATAAAGAAATCGGCCACGGCTTCCGGAATATGGCGTAAATCCAGGGAAACGACATTTTCCCCCTTTTTCTCCTGAATGGCCTTTATGATGGTGGTAAAAATCTCACTTTCTCTACTTAAGCGTGTCTCCGCTTTTTTGCGTGTGCTCAGAACGGTTAAGGGTGCCAATAAGAATATCGTTTTTGTTAAAAATAAACTTTAATTATCAAAATTACTAAACAAGCAGGAATTATAACCAGGTTAAATGCCTGACTGTGTGTGCCCAAATGTTAAGAAAACAATAAAATACGTAATTTTCCCGCCTGGAAAAGCGCTTAAACAGGAATTCTTGTGATTGGACACCCGTTTTATATATTAGACAAAGTAGACAGCACCAATAACTATGCCATGGAACAGGTCTCTTCAGGGCAGGTGACACCTGGTACGACATGGTTTGCGATGGAGCAAACAGCCGGCAAAGGACAACGCGGTAAACAATGGCTGTCTCCGCCCGGCGAAAATATCATGCTCACAACCGCCCTGCAACCCAACCAGTTGCCACTTTCCCGCCAATTTATGCTCAGCGTTAACGTCGCCCTCGCTGCCTACGATTTCTTCACGCAATTTGCCGGCGACGAAACCTGCATCAAATGGAGCAATGATATTTACTGGCGTGACAGAAAGGCAGGTGGTATTCTCATCGAGAATGTGCTGAGAGGTAGCATATGGCAATATGCCATTGTCGGTATTGGGATCAATATCAACCAAACCCAATTCCCCGAACACCTCCCTAACCCCGTCTCCCTTCGACAAATCACCGGCAAATCCTGGGATAGCGTTACCCTCGCACAACAGCTGTGCAAGACACTGCAACAACGCATGCGATTATTGCATCCTTCCAACTACAACGCTCTCCTTGACGAATATAAAAGCCACCTCTTCCGCATCGATCAACCCGCACTCTACAAACAAAATGGCCAATACTTCCAGGGTACTATTGTAGACGTATTAGCCGATGGAAAATTGTGCATACGCGAAAATCAAACCGTAAAAGAATTCTCCTTCGGCGAAATAGAGTTCGTTATCAGTCGATAATACACAAAAAAAATTACGAACTACTAATCATCTGTTGATACTGATCATCAATAATTCGTAATAAAATGTAATCTTGTATTCGCTTATAAAGACAGGCAAGTCAATGACTCATAAGCGGTTGACAAGGTGTTTCTGAATAGTAGATTTTGGTTGATAAAAGACGTTAACAATTTGTGAAATCTTTCTTAAAGTATCAAAAATAAAAATGCAACAAAGATTCATTTATACATTTTAGACAGGCCGCATCCCCTCCCTGTCGGTGCATTCACCCTAATTGCCGATTTTCCGTTTTTCCGACCGTTTATCCTAGCGTGCTTGCCTACTCTTTGATATTAGCAACAATTTGTTTGCTTTTTGCAATCTGCAATAACTCATCTCCCTTTAATTTTGCGCATACATGATCACTCCGAATGACGGGATGACTGCCACCCTTCCCCTCTCCTAAAAATGGTCCCACGATATCCTGTCATTCTCATCTAAAACCAAACAATTATGCAATACAGAACGCTAGGAAAAACCGCCGCACAAGTATCTGCCATCGGCCTGGGATGCATGGGAATGTCTTTTGCATACGGTAGTACCGAAGATCGCAACGACGAGGAATCAATTGCGACATTGGAATATGCACTGGAACTGGGTATCAATTTTTGGGATACCGCGGATATGTACGGTAATGGCGCCAATGAAACCCTACTCTCCAAAGTATTAGCCGCCAAAAGAGATAAAGTGTTCCTGGCCACTAAATTCGGGTTCCGCTACCGGGAAGACAATAGTACTTACTTCGATGGTTCTCCCGCTTACCTGAAACAGGCTTGTGAAGCCAGTCTCAAAAGATTAAAGGTAGATGTGATAGACCTCTACTACGCGCATAGAGTAGATGCCAATGTACCGGTAGAAGAAATGGTAGGCGCCATGGCCGCACTGGTGAAAGAAGGCAAAGTGCGTTACCTGGGATTGTCTGAAGCATCGGCAGCTTCTATCAGAAAAGCGCATGCCGTACATCCAATTACGGCTTTACAAAGCGAGTATTCTTTCTTTACCCGTGATGTAGAAGCAGCCATCTTACCAACCATCCGCGAACTGGGCATTTCGCTGGTGGCCTACAGCCCGCTGGGAAGAGGTTTAAATACTGGTACCATCAAAGGCACAGCGACATTGGATGCTACTGATTTTCGCCGCAACCTCCCCCGTTTCCAGGAAGGTAATATTGAGCAGAACCTGGAGATCACACAACAACTGGAAGCTTTCGCCCGGCAAAAAGGTTGTACCCCTGCCCAGCTCTCCCTAGCCTGGTTGCTGGCACAGGGCGATGATATCATCCCCATCCCCGGCACCAAACGCCGTAAGTACCTGCAGGAAAATGCCGGCGCAGTAAACGTATCGTTATCTGCCGGTGACCTGCAGCAAATCGGTCAACTTTTACAGCAAAATGCCGTAGCCGGCCCTCGTTACCACCAGGGAGCCATGCAGCTGGTAAACAGATAGCTGCACACTCGCACTAGTCTACATAAAAAGAAACATCCGGACTGCTTACGTGATATATCGTAAGACATGTCCGGATGTTCCTTCTTTAAGGACGGTTATTTAGCTTTATATCCCCAATCCTGCAACCACTTCAATATTTTCTCCCGGTAATCTCCCTGGATCAATACCTGCCCATCTTTTACACTACCGCCGGTACCACATTTAGTCTTCAGTTCCTTACCCAGTTTTTCCAGGTCTTCTTCTTTTCCCACAAATCCATTTACCAGGGTCACCACTTTGCCTGCACGCTGTTTTTTGTCCAGCACCACCTTTAGTTGCTGCTGCGCAGGAGGGAGGGTTGCTACTGCTTCCTCTTCTTCGTGTTGCGGTACAAAGTCAGGGTTGGTAGAATATACGATGCCACCGCCGGAATGTTGTTTTTTCTTTGTCATATCAGTTATTATTTACGATCACCTGCAAAGCGCCCGGGCGGATACGAAAGGTAACATACCCTTCTTCACCAGCGGGAACGGCATCGCCATCCACCTGCAAGTATTTCAATGCTTCACTACGTACGGTGATATCCCGTCCATTATATAGTTGAAGATAACGTGTCTTATCGATATTACCACTCAGGGAGTACAGGCTTACGGGCAGCAGTCCCAACAAACCGACCGGCGGCATTACGCAAAGGTCCAGCATACCGTCGTAGACGCTGGCATTGGGCGCCAGCTTGAATTCATAGCCAAACTGGTTGCCGTTAGCGACTGTCAGCAGGAAGGCATCCTTTTGCATAGTACTGCCATCTACCGCTATCTCATAACGGGCTGGCTGGTACTTACGAAAGCTGCTCAGCACCAGGCGTGCATAGCCCCATAACCCTCTTTTTTTAGTATGTCGGAAACGGTCGGCGATCAATGCATCAAAGCCGACACCAGCATTGCTTAAGAACAGGTGTTCATTCGCATAACCCACATCTATGGGCTTACGTTTGTTGGCAACGATCAATGCCAGTGCACGGGATACGTTCAACGGTATCTTCAACGCCCTCGCCAGCCCATTGCCACTACCCAACGGGATAATCGCCAATGCGGTATCACTTCCGATCAATCCTTGGGCAATCTCATTGATAGAGCCGTCGCCGCCTACCGCCACCACCGTGTCTACGCCGTCGGCTACCGCCTCTCTGGCCAGGTCGGCGCCATGTCCCAGATACGCCAGGTGGGTAATACTGACCGTATACTGATCTGCCGGCAGATGTTTGCGGATCACATCTTCCAGGCGTTTCTCACGATCTGTTCCCGCCTTGCGGTTTATGACAATCAATACCTTTCTCAAAATATAGTGATGATGTTAACAAGCACAAAAAATATGACCTCCTCCGGGCCTTCACTGGATGGCCTTCAGGCTCAGATCCAAGCTTACAGCATGGTGTATCACCGCACCTACGGAGATAAAGTCCACGCCGGTCTTTGCATAAGCCTCGATAGTATCCAGGTTAATGCCACCTGAAGCCTCTGTCTCATAGCGGCCATCAATCAGCGCTAATGCAGCACTGATCTGTTCAGGAGTGAAGTTGTCCAACATGATACGATGTATCTGCCCTATCGCCAGCACTTCTTTTACGTCTTCCAGGTTACGCGTTTCTACTTCTATCTGCAAAGGCAGGTTACGCTGCTGCAGATAAGCCAACGTTTTTTCTATCGCCGCCGTGATTCCCCCGGCAAAGTCGATATGGTTGTCTTTCAACATGATCATATCGTACAGTCCCATACGATGATTGACGCCACCGCCGATACGTACCGCCTCTTTCTCCAGCATCCGGAAATTAGGCGTTGTCTTACGCGTATCCAGCAGGCGGGTGTGATAACCAGCCAGTATGTCCACGTATTGTTTGGTAAGGGTCGCGATGCCGCTCATTCGCTGCATACAGTTCAGTACCAGACGTTCGGCCATTAACAGGGTATGCACGGTGGCTTCTACTTCAAAAGCGGTATCACCGGCGTGCATCACTTCTCCGTCTTGCTTAAGCGGACGGAATACCGTCGATGTATCCAGGTAACGGAACACGGCTGCTGCCACTTCCATACCAGCCAGGATGCCGTCTTCTTTTATTTTGAGACGGGCGGCGCCTCTGGCATCTGATGGAATACATGCCATTGAGGAGTGGTCGCCATCGCCCACATCTTCTGCCAATGCCAGTCTGATAAACTCTTTAAGCGCTGATTCAGGTAACATGATATACAATTAGGTAGCGAAGTTAAGAAAATGTCTATAGTACCCCCTGAAAGGAGGTGGGTAGCGCCGTATATAGTGCAAAATAAAAGCCCTCCGCGGTCTGCGGAGGGCTTCCATATATTAAGGCTGTATTATTTATTTTCGAAGCGAAGCTCATTCAACACCATGGACCCTCCCTTTTTCTGGAGGAAAAAAGATGTCCGGAAGTTACCACCACTGGTACCCATATTACCAATACCATAGCGCGAACCGCCACCACCTTCGCCCTGGTGTACCAGCTCAAAGCTCTTTACCTGGTTCTTGGAGAAAAAATCCTTCAGGATGATCTCCGCCTGTGCTTTGCTGTAAGAAGTCGATTTGCCAGACATATTGATCTCAACGGTATTATCCAGGTATCGGGAAAGGCTACCGGCATCGCCTTGTTTAATGGCACTCACCACATCTTCGAATGGACCTGCTGTGGCCCGTCGGAATGAGTTCGCCGACAGCGTAAATGCTGTAATGATACCCCCCAGCACCATGACCACCACCACATACATTAGCTTTTTCATTGTCAGTTTTTTTTATATTAGAATATACTTGTTATCATACACTAAAATCTGCTATCCGACCGCAAAACGGCTAAAACTATGCCAATTTGTCTTCCCGCTTTTATCTACCACTATCGTGGTATCAATCAGGCTATAATTTATAAAAAGTCTATGATATATATTGTTTCGCTAAAATAGTAATCATTTCCTAACTGTTAGTCAGCGGCAGCTATTTTCTGGGCTTTTTTTATTCCTTCAAAATCATTATAAACCATTACGTTATTGTGGCGTCTGGTAGTCGTGGATAGCAATGCAGCAAAACAGCCGGGCGAAAAGAAAATAAGGTTCCTGGTCCATAGGATCTTTCAGTACTTGTATTGGATGCAACACCGGTTAATAGTTTAAAGATATCTCCTTCCACTGCACTTTACCATACAGCCACCCTTAATTCCAAATAAGTGTCAGCCATTGCTGATCAGCTACCCGAAAGGGTCTTCACCGGTTTACATACATTATCTTTGGCTGAACAGCCGCGCCCCCTACTCCCTACATTGTGATATTTATTTTATTTTCACAGTCAATTAATGGATAGATAATGGAAAACAAAAGAGCAATACTGATCATTATGGATGGCTGGGGCCTCGGCAAAGTTCCCGCCGCAGATGCAATAGCCCAGGCAAATACACCGTTCGTTGATAGCCTGTATACCAAATATCCGAACAGCACGCTCATAACTTGTGGAGAGAACGTAGGCCTTCCGGATGGACAAATGGGTAACTCCGAAGTAGGACACCTGAACCTGGGTGCCGGCCGGATCGTATACCAGGAACTGCAACGTATCAATGTGGCTGCCCGTACCTCCGAACTTGCGGACAACAAAGTACTGCAGGAAACCCTTCAGTATGCCCAAGACAACGATAAAGCCCTGCACTTCATCGGCCTCGTCAGCAATGGCGGCGTGCACTCACATATCAATCACCTGAAAGCACTTACGCAGATCGCCAAAAACAAAGGCCTGCAGAAAGTATACATCCATGCGTTCACCGACGGCAGAGACACCGACCCTAAAAGCGGCCTCGCATTCATCGATGAACTGGAAAACCACCTCGCTGCTACCACCGGTAAGATAGCTTCCGTAACAGGCCGCTATTATGCCATGGACCGCGACAAACGCTGGGAAAGGGTGAAACTGGCCTACGATGCACTGGTACATGCTACCGGCACCAAGACACAACACCTCCTCACCGCCATCAAAGCCTCGTATGCCGAAGGCGTAACCGATGAATTCATCAAACCCATCATCGTTACCAACGAACAAGACCAACCCGTGGCCACCATACAGGAAGGCGACGCCGTGATCTGCTTCAACTTCCGCACCGACCGTTGCCGCGAGATCACCGAAGTACTGACCCAACAGAACTTCCCCGACTTCAACATGCACGCCCTGCAACTGTTCTATACCACCATGACCGAATACGACAAAACGTTCAAGAACGTACATGTGATATTCGAAAATGATAACCTGAACATGACACTGGGTGAAGTACTGGAACAACACCACCGTACCCAGATCCGCATCGCCGAAACGGAGAAGTATCCTCACGTGTCCTTCTTCTTCTCCGGTGGCCGGGAAAAAGAATTTATAGGCGAACGCCGCCTGCTGGTGCCTTCTCCTAAAGTAGCTACCTACGACTTGCAACCCGAGATGAGCGCCTATCCGCTTACAGACCTGATCATACCGGAAATTGAACAAAAAACGGCCGACTTCATCTGCCTCAACTTCGCCAATACCGACATGGTTGGTCATACCGGCGTATTCTCCGCAGCCATCAAAGCCGCCGAGACCGTCGATAGCTGCGTGTCCCGCATCGTTGCCGCCGCACTGCAAAGCGGATACACCATCTTCCTGACCGCAGATCACGGCAACGCCGACTTTATGGTCAATGCAGATGGTACGCCCAACACCGCCCACTCCCTGAACCTGGTACCCTTCTTTATCATCAGCAACGATTTCCAGGGTACGATCAAACCAGGCAAACTGGGCGATGTAGCCCCCACTATCTTACACTTCATGGGCCTGTCCATCCCTCAGGAAATGACAGGTGACGTGCTGGTATAATACCTGCCGGCACAACCATATACCGCGCCGGTCTTCCATTGGCAACACCATAGGGAGACCGGCTCTTTTTTGCAATTATTTGCAACATTGTGCAATAATCTCTTGTAATTAGTTGAATATAATATCGTTATAGCTCCCGTCCACCTCTCCCTTAATATTCCTGTATCATTCGTATAACGTTCCTATATCCACCGCCTGCTTTTCTTGTCTAGTAACCTTTTCCTTACCACCTCGTTTTACTCCAAAATTTATCCCCCATGAAACTGTTCTTTTACAAATCCCTGGTCGTGGCCTTTGTAGCAGCCACTCTGCTGATGCTAGTCAGCTGTCATAAAGACAAACCGCAATGTAACCGGGTCGTATCAACCAAACTCTACAAACCAGTGTACATGAGCATGGAAAAGTTCCGAAGCTCCATCAAAGTAGAGCCGCCACATACGATCACTACCACAGGTAAGATTTTCCTGTACGAGCATTATCTCCTGGTAAATGAGCCTTATAAAGGCGTGCATATTATCGACAACCGCGTGCCCAGTGCGCCTGTTCCCATTGCCTTCATTAACATTATGGGCAATGTAGATATCGCGGTGAAAGACAACGTGCTGTACGCAGATAGCTATATCGACATGGTCACCCTGGATATCAGCGATCCTACCCATGTCAGCGAAATAGGCCGCGTCAAGGAGGTGTTTCCCCGTAACGCCTATGTAGGCGATCTGAAAGGATATGGCCCCGAAGGATTAGTGGTAGACGTGACCGTCAAAGACACGGTATATGAAACCTCCTGCGACGGGTATACCAACGGCTTTTTTCTATATAGCTCCAACGACGGAAAAGTGTATGCTTCCTCCAACACGCCACCCACGGCTAAAGGGGGCTCCATGGCACGATTTGCTATTATGAACAACTACCTCTATGCAGTGGATCATATTGCCCTGCAGACCTTCGATATCAGCAACCCGAAAGCACCGGTGACAAAAGGTACTACCGTAATAGGCCCTGCTATTGAAACGATTTTCCCTTATCGTAATAACCTATTCATCGGCTCCCAGGTTGGCATGTTCATCTTCGATGCCAGCAACCCCGCCAATCCGGTGCGTAAAGGGGCCTTTTCACATGCCCGACAATGCGATCCGGTGGTAATAGAAGGCGACATCGCCTATGTGACACTACGGGGTGGTACCAACTGCGGCGGCGTCAATAATCAGCTGGATGTATTGGACGTAAAAGATATCTCCAACCCTAAACTGATCAGAAGTTATCCAATGACCAATCCGCATGGACTGGGTATCGACAATGGTAAACTCTTCATCTGCGAAGGTAAAGCAGGCCTGCGTTTCCTGACAGCGACCCAGCCTGCTACCATTACCACCGTCAAACTGCTGGAAGGCCCCAATACCTTCGACGTTATCCCGCATAACAACGTACTGCTGGTGAGTGCAGAAGATGGCATCTATCAGTACGATTATTCACAGATGGCGTCGCCCGTATTGCTGAGCAAACTGAACCTGAGTGTCAAAAGATAATTTTTAATTTCCCTTCAGCATTTCGTACTTTCGTACATGCGATGCGGTATAGTGCCAGCGCATTGATAATCAACAGGAGAAGGCTTTTCATCTCCGTCAGTTGCCAGCATTATTGTCGCATTGGTTTGTTTTAACATTGTGTTGTGTAGTATGGATCACGGACTTTCATTACCTTACATCCGTGAGTAGCTGATATGGAAGCTCAGTATCTGCAAGAGGCTATCGTAGTTGAAGAAGTGAACTATGTACCTGGGTAGCTATCTCTCATCTTCTCTTTAAAAAGGCATTGAATCACCATGCACTGCCACTGCTGATAACACAGGTGTAGCGCATTCATATAAAATAAATAACTATTCATTAAAACGAGTAACTATTTAATTAGCTTATCCGTTTTAACATTTTTAGTGCTCTCGACAGATTTGCTCATGCATCAGATGCGCCGTCTTTACGGCGCATTTTTGTTTTTTTTACCATGCCGCGGCCCTACATTATTTCCTAATTTTGCAGGATGAAATCGAATACCCGCTGGGCCTGTTTATTACTGCTCACTGCATATACGGGAATCATGACGGCAGCTTGCAATACAAGCGGCCAAACACTTCCCACATCCGCTCCCTACCGGGACCTGAAACAATATTTCACCGACGAGATGGTACATATCCGCCAGAATAGTACCTCGATGCAGAAGATCGTTTCGCTGCACCAGCAGCATGATACCATTCGCTGTAAAGCCACCGACTCCACCACCTTGAAGGACCTGCTAACCCCTTTCTTGGACGCCGATATCAACAAAGCCTCTCTTCGCGGACGCTATGACAGCGCCGTTATGCTCAACGAATTCAACGGCAGCCGCTCCGTCGTATATACCGCCCGTACCTCCGACATCAATCCCCGGCAGATCATGCTGGAGCTAGATGCCAGCGGGCAAATCAAAGAAGTGACCGTCGATAGCTATACCCACAACCTGGTGTATGAAGCCCGGCGTAAACTTTATTACCGGCAACAGCAAAACGTGCAGATCAACACCTACGAAAAAATCGCCTTTTTGCAACCCAAAGAGCTGACCATCCAGGTACAGCTCTCCGCTAAACAATAGTCATTCCCCGTAAATCTGACAATGACCGCAGCCGAATTTCAACAGATATCACACACCATCCCCGTCCAGGCGGGCATATACAAGTACTACGGAGAGGATAATACCCTGCTGTACGTAGGCAAAGCCAAAAGTCTGCGCAAACGGGTCAGCTCTTACTTCGTCAAGAACCATGATAACTACAAGACCCGGAAACTGGTCCAAAGCATCCACCATATCGAGTTCACCATCGTGGATTCCGAACAGGATGCTTTCCTGCTGGAAAACTCACTGATCAAACAATTCCAGCCCAAATTCAATATCAACCTGAAGGACGATAAAACGTACCCGTATATCGTCATCAAACACGAAAATTTTCCGCGCGTCTTCCTGACCCGCAACCTCATCAAAGATGGCTCCGAATACCTGGGCCCCTTCACCTCCGTAGGCCGCGTACGCGAACTGCTGGAGATGATCCGTTACAACATCCCGCTGCGCACCTGCAACCTGGCACTAACGCCGCAGAACATACAGAAAGGGAAGTTCAAAGTATGCCTCGAATATCACCTGGGTAACTGCAAAGGCCCCTGCGAAGGGCTGGAGACAGAAGAAAACTACCGGGAAGGACTACAGCAAGTACGCAATATCCTGCGGGGCAACCTCTCACCGGTACTATCCGTATTCCGTACCCAGATGCAGGAATATGCCATGAACATGGAATTTGAGAAGGCAGAGATCATGCGTAAGAAGATCGAAAGCCTGGATGCCTACCAGGCCCGTTCTACTATCGTCAATACCAAAGTAGGCAACGTCGATGTATTCTCCATCCTGACAGATGGCAATGAAGCCTATGTGAACTACCTGCGTGTACTCAATGGCACCATTGCCGATACCAAGACCGTCACGCTGGAGAAAAAGCTGGAAGAATCAGACGAAGAGGTGTTATTGTACGCCATCGCCTACCTACGTGACGCCTTCAGCAGCCTGGCCCGGGAAATCATCGTACCCATGCCGCTGGAATATCCCAGCGAAACCATCCTGCTGACAGTGCCCAAAGGCGGCGATAAAAAGAAACTGCTCGACCTCTCCGAAAAGAACGTGAACTACTTCAAAGAAGAGCTGCGCCGTAAGAAAATATTACACCTGGAAGGCAAAAGCGATATGGAGAAAAAGCAGGTATTATACCAGCTGCAGGCAGACCTGGAATTACAGGAACTGCCGGTACATATCGAGTGTTTTGATAACTCCAACTTCCAGGGAGCCTACCCGGTATCGGCCTGCGTGGTCTTTAAAGACGGGGTGGCCTCCAAAAAAGATTACCGGCATTTCAATATCAAAACGGTAGAAGGTATTAACGACTTCGCCTCTATGAAAGAAGTAGTATACCGGCGCTATAACCGCCTGCTCGCCGAACAGCAGCCGTTACCACAGCTGGTGATCATCGATGGTGGTAAAGGACAACTGGGCGCTGCCCTGGAAAGCATCCGCGAACTGAACCTCATCGGTAGCATGACCGTAGTAGGCCTGGCCAAAAATGAAGAGGAAATCTTCTACCCCGGCGATAAAGACAGCCTCAAACTTCCCTATAACAGCGAAAGCTTGAAATTGATCCGTCGTATCCGCGATGAAGTGCACCGTTTCGGTATCACCTTCCACCGGCAGAAACGTAGTAAAGGTACTTTCAAAAACGAACTGGAAGGGATCAAAGGGATCGGTGAGCAAACTGCCACTCAACTGCTGAAGACCTTTCGTTCTGTGAGTAAGATCAAGTTACTGACAGAAGACGACCTGTCTAAAGAGATAGGTGCAGCCAAAGCAAAATTGGTATGGAGCTACTTCCATCCACCTGTTGCCGGCCATAGCAATTCGCCTGCGGCTTCGCAGGAAGAAGGAAATGCACCCTCCTGATTTATTCCATTACGATCATCAGAATCCGCGCAAAGTGATCAGTTGTACGACCAGCGCATTGTGTGCCTGCAACATATGACGCTGTTCGTGCGCCACCAGGAAACGGAACGTGTCTCCCAGGGGCAGCCTTAGCAGACGGGTCAGGCTGGTAGGTACTTTCAGCTGCTGCAGGTTGACGCCTGCCGCTCTTCCGAGCAAGGCATGCAGCGCCTCCTGCTGACTTACAAACGTATCTATTACGGCTGCCGTATCCAGGCCTGCACCCGGACGATGTTCCTTCGGCGCCTGCATCTTCACGCTTACACTTCCGTCATTGCGGGGCAACATCATATTGGTGAAATAATCTCCCAGGCGGCTGCTTTTAAAAGCAGGCTGAGGGGCACGCTGCTGCTGTTCTCCTTTGGCAATGGTACGTTCGAGTGCTGGCAGGTAAAAGCGGCCATAGCTGTTGAGGTGCTCCAGGCATTGTACGGCATTCCAGCGGCCTACACCCGGTGCTTTTAGTAGCAGGTTGGGAGCGGTATTACGTAAGGTCTGGTCGGCAGTATCGCGCAATGCACGTACGTCTCCCTGCAGTTCATTGAGTAAAGCGGTCGTTTCAAATACAGCTGGCATATTACTCTTGTTTTTTTAAGCTGGCAATAGTGATCGAGGATAAGTTACGACAAAGTCAGGGGATGCGGGCAGGAAGTATTGCGCGGGGAGTAGGTATAAAAAAAGCGGCCCTGCGCTATGGCAGGACCGCTCCTTATTTTTGGCAAGCAGTGTAATGGTTTAGTATTGCCAGAGATCCTGTTCTTTATTAAAGATCCTGTCTTTAATAGACTGACCTTCCAACAGCCTCATTACACCATCTTTGATGTAGTCTTTGATCTCGCGATTGTAGGTATTGTTTTCCTTGATCACGAAACTGGAGAAGAAGCGCATTTCGAACAGGTCTTCCCAGCTCATGCTGGCAGCGTCGTTGTTCTGATTATACACATCGAATTTAGCCAGTACCGGGCGCAGGTCGGGGTAGTACACCCAGAACAGTGGGATGGAAGCTCTGAGCGATCCATCTTCGTTCATACGGGATACCATTGGCGCGATGCCCAGTATACGTACTTTGAGTGCAGAGGCTTCTTTATCGAAGACCCATACTTCTTTTACTTTATACTGTACAATGGTACGCGGGTCGAAGTCGTCGCGGGTAGTTACCATTTTCTCTTCGCCAGTCACCGGGTCGATGCTTCTCACGGTGCGTTCTTCACCACTTATTTTGCCGAGTACCTCGCTATAAGGCATAGGGGTGGTAAAGCGGTCGTCGATGGGACTGAAGGCTTGTACTTCGTTGTTTTTGATAGACTGGAGCAGGATATTGATGAACAGCTGGTTGATACCGTTTTCATCTTCCACGTTGTATTGGAAGGGGAGGTTCATTTTCTCGCGGATATCGATGATCTGCCAGATACGTTTCTCCCAGAATTTGTCATCCTCACGGATGTGATCGTAAGCGATAGGTATACGCTCACGGATCAGGTTCTTTTCGGTTACACCATCTATACGCAGTGATTTACGCGGCGTATCGGTTACGGTTACCGGTGTTCCTACGCCATCGGCTCTCAGCGACTGCTGTGCAGGAGGCGGGGGAGTGGTAACGGCGTTGCCGGTAGCTGGGTTTACCACTGTGTTGGGGGCTTGTTGGGTACTGTTTTCGGTTGTGTTACTTTCGGAGGTCGCTGTCCGGCGGCGGGTAGTACCACCGCGGCGCTGTGCCGAAGCTTCCGTTGCCAGTAACGCCAGCAACAATATGCACCAACCCATTCTATTCAATATTACTGCTCGCATAGTTCAGTAATTTATTACTGTTAGTTTAATTTAAACGAAGTATTACCCATGTTTCGTACAATACCGTCGGGACCTTTTACTTTTACGTTATCAAAGTATACCTGGTCGCCGGGGCGTACGGAGCGGATAGCTGCTGCTGCTGACGCAGGCCAGTAAGCAGAGTTAGCATCTCCTTCCACATAATCACGGCCTTTAGCATCGATACCAACACGGTAGCCTATTACGTCGTACTTAACACCTTCGAACTCGAAGTTCTCGAGGTCAGCTCTTAAGCCACCTTGTACTTTAAAATCGGCTGCTTTCATCACACCACTTTTGTTCACACCTACTTTGAGTACGGGATCTGGTATCAGTTTCACGCGGAATTCTTTGGTACCGAGGCTTTTTGATTTACCATCTACATTGGCTACTACGTTGATAGTAGCTTTACCTGGGTTGCTTACGGTAACCACATAGGTACCGGCACCGCTTTTACTGATGCTACCACCGGAGATGGAAGCAGATACGCTTTCTGCAGGCACGCCGGCCGCAGATATAGATATAGGATTCTGCAAGCCGATGTACAGTACGTTCATCTTGTCTGCAGAGATAGAGGTAGTAGAAGCACCTACATTGTAGGCTTCATTGAAGGAGAAGGATTCGGCTTCCCCATTTGGTTTTCTCAAAGTAATAGTACCATTGATGGCTTTCTCACCGATACCGGAAACGGGGATGGTATAAGTACCAAGACCTTCGGTTACAGGTATTGACTGGCCATTTACCACGATGGTCGGATTAGCGGTAGTGCTGTAGGCACCTACTGCGATCTGGGCAGTGAGGGTCTGGCCTTCCATCAGGTTTTTAGAGTTCAGGGAGATGAACGGACGCAGCCTGTCAAACTTGTAGTCGTTTGCATCGATCTGGCGGAACAGGTCATCTATGATCAGTGATTCTGAGTTTTTGATATCGTTCTGGAATTTACCCAGGATGGTAACGGCAGCGATAGCAGGCACCATGTTGAAGTGATAGGTGGTCCAGGTTTTAGCCTTTACATCTTCGCCACTGGCTTTACCTACTTCAATACGCAGCGGTAAAGTGCGGTCGAATTCGGCTTTTTTAGCAGGCGTTACGAAGGTGAGCAATTTAGCACGCAGTGCTTTCAGTGCTTCTTCGAGTTCCGGGCCTTTCTTTTGATTTTCCATCACGCGGGTAGCAGCGTCGAGATTGTCTTTACTCTTGATCTCGCCATGTTCATCGCGTCCTCCAGCTTCGTTGATGATCTGCTCTTTCAGCGCTTCGATACGGGTAAACATATCGGCG